>CACYDX010000126.1 GCA_902773255.1 Oscillospiraceae bacterium | reverse complement strand
GGGCTCCCCAATACACAGGCCGGGATCGAAGCCTGGTCCGAAAGCGAGGATCCTGCAGGCCCGCTTATTATCAACGAAGTTGTCGTTGAAAATTTCGGTACTGTACCTCAGAAAGGTCAGTACTATGACTGGGTTGAACTCAAAAACATTTCTGATAAAGACGTGCAGCTTTCCGGATATTTCCTGTCCGACGATGAGGATGAACTGCGGCTTTTCCGTCTGCCTGAACAGGAACTCAAACCGGGGCAGACCTTCCTCGTCTTCTGTTCAGAAGATGAAAGCCTGAACTCCGGGAAAAGTGTCCATGCGAGTTTCAGACTCGATGGAAGGGAGGAAGACCTGTTTCTCTCGGATTCCGAACATGTTATTGATTATGTTTATCTGCGTGATGTGCCGCCGGGTGGCAGTATTGGACGAAGTCCGGATAAAGCCGGCTGGTATGGTTTTCTTAAGCCTTCGCCCGAAGCGGAAAATGGTGAGATTCTTCCTTATATCGACAAGACATATCTTATTGCCGGGGAAGCGCTACGCATCAAAAATGCTTCAGGTTTTTTGCTGAAGTATTATGCAGGCAATGAAGAAATCGCAGTTGATGAGCTCGTGCTCGATGAAACCTGGTACGAGAAGTGGATCACTTTAAAAGCGTTCCGGGGCGACAAGCTTGCCTCAGAGGACAGCGTCTGGTTCAGCCGTCTTCCAGTGATGTATATCAGCACATCTGGCAATCAGACTGTTAAAAGGAAAAATGTATATGTGAACGGCACTATGGTCATCCAAAATAACACAGGCTCGGACTATTTTGAGTATGCCGGCGCCATCCGGATTCGCGGACATGGAAATACTTCCTGGAAATGGTGGCCTAAGAAACCGTATAAGATCAAGCTGGAAAGTAAGACAGATCTCTATGGTATGGGAGCCGACAAAAACTGGTTGCTTTTGGCCAATTACATGGATGAAAGCCTTCTTCGAAACACGACTGGCGCACAGATTTCTGACCAGCTCGGACTCGTCAATATGGAAAGCGTCTGGGCAGATGTGATCCTGAACGGGCAGTACGCAGGTAATTACCAGCTTTGCGAACAGCTGCGGCTTGGACAATCGCGGGTGGACATTTTCGACTGGGAAGAGGAAGCAGAGCGCATTGCTGATGCGATTTGGGAAAAGGAAGGAGAAAAGGGAAGTACACTTGAGCTGACTGCACTTGAAAAGACACTTAAACAGGACCTGCGATGGGTGACGGATGGTTGTTTCTCTTTCCGTGGGCGTAAATACATGATCAGCGATTATACGGACATTCAGACTGATATATCCGGCGGCTACCTAATAGAATTATCTGATGAAAATGACAAGCCGAGCAGATTTCTGACTGATACCGGGGTCAAGGTGATGGTGAAATCGCCCGAGGAGCTGAAAACAAATGCTGCCATGATGGATTATATACAGGACTATTGGAGTGCACTGGATCAGGCCCTGCGTTCAGAGGACGGCTACGCAGAGATGGCGGATGGCCGAAAGCACTATACTGAGCTGGCGGATCTTGATTCAATGGTGGCTTTTTGGCTTTCAAATGAAATAATCGGCAACAACGACGCAATGTATAAAAGCCGCTTCGCATACAAGGAACTGGGGGAGCCTGTCCGCTTCGGCCCTGTATGGGATTTTGACTGGGGATGCGGCTCAATTGAGACGCCGTCTGACGGAAAGGGATGGATCCTGGCGAAAAAAGGGCATACGCAGTCTTTTTATAAAGAGTTTCTCGATGATCCGTTATTCGTGGTCCGGGCGACTGAAATGTATTGGAACGTACGGCCTTATCTGGAGGAACTGGTCAGAGATGGAGGGATCCTGGAGACGGAAACGAGCTATCTGTTGGAATCCGGACTTGCGGATCAGGCCAGATGGGATAGAAAAAAAACATGGCATGAAGATGCAAGGGGCTTTGAACAGGATGCTTCGATGTTTCTGGAGTACCTTCGCCTGCGAGTCAATTGGCTGGACAGAAAATTTGAGACGGACAAAGTTCTGCTTGAAAGTGTGCGAACGGTTAGAAGCGCCTGCCCTTATACGAGGGATGACAGGCTTGTTATTAAGATTTCAAACGCAGTCCCGGACACATTCTCTGCCCATGCGCCTGCAGAGGCGGTGATACAATGGGGCGAAGATGTTACGGCAGAAGTGTACATTGAAACAGCTGAGGCGGAGTATCTTGATGTATATGTAAACGGACTGTTTGAGATGTCAGTCACAGTGCAGAACGGCAGCGCACAATTCAGGATACCTGTGGCCGGCCTAACGGAGGAGAGAAAAAATGTGATTTCTGTGATAGCAAGAGATACCTCCGGAACGGCTGTCGGCACGAATTTCACGACGGTCCTTCTTCTTGACTGAAGTATCATTAAATCTTTCTGTTGACGGAAAGAAGTCTTAATCTAAAGTAAGCGCAGCTCCTTGGAAAAGGAGCTGCGCTTACTGTTAATTATCTAAAACTGAGTAGAAAAGATATAGCGGGATCACTTGCCTGCAGTAATATAGACAGTCTTTTGTATCACGAATAAAGCTTATCTATCGCTTCCCTTGCGCAGGAGACGAAATTGCGCAGGTTCACATCTGATTCCCAGCCCGGAGCGATAATGATCCCCAGCTTGCGGAAGGTAGAGGGGGAGAGCTTCAGCAGCCTTACATTTTCTGCAATGCCCTGCACGACGAGCTCCGACAGGATCGTGTAGCCCAGGTTGTGGGAGACCATGGATATGATCGCGGCGTCATCAAGGTTTGTGTATCTGAGTATTGCCCGGCTTTGGTGTCCTCCGCCGTTCAGAGCCGGAAGAATATCCATATCGAAACCTCCCGTGGGCATCAGAAATTCAACGCCGTCAAACATTTCAACGGGGAACGCGTCCAAGTCAAAGGTAGCATCCTCAGGGATAACGGCAAGCAATTCATCAGAGTGCAGGGGTATCCATTCGAGCTCCTTTATAAGCTCATCCTGCAGGCTTACTATAGCGCAGTCGAGCTGACCTTCCCTGACGTTGCTGTAAAGGCTTCGTATGCCTGTGACTGTGAGTTCGGTCTCGGTCTTTATGTTCGAATCCTTATAGCTGGATAGCATAGCCGGCAGCCAGGATCGCGCCACGCTGGAATAGGCCCCGATGCGCAGGGAATATTTGTATTTCTCTATTATCCGCTCGGCACTGCTCATCAGTTCATCGTCCGCTTCGATAAATCTGTTGAAAAGAGGGAGCAGTTCCAAAGCGTAAGGGGAGAGCTTCGCACCGCTTTTGCCCCTTACAAGCAGCTCAAGACCCATTTCTGCTTCGAGAGAATTCATCATATTTGTGAGTCCCGGCTGGGTGTATCCGAGTTTTTCAGCGGCTGAAGTGATGCTTTTGCTCTCGGCTATTGTTAATAATGCACGAATTTTCTTGCTGTCCATTGTTAATATTTGCCTTTCTTATGATAAAAGCTATCCATAACAAAAAATTATTGCCATCATAATAATATAGTTCTTTTCATATTTCAAGAGGAATGCTATAATTTGTTTACAATTCGTTCATGGTTGATTTAAGATCGACCATACTTTTTATTATTAGGAGGATTCCATATGGAAAACAATCGCGGCTCATGGAACAGCAACATAGGCTTTCTGCTTGCTGCCATAGGCTCCGCAGTCGGTCTCGGAAACATCTGGGGATTCCCGTACAAGATGGGTAAATCCGGCGGATTCACCTTCCTTCTGGTGTATCTGTTCTTAGCCATCTTTGTCGGCTTGATCATCATGGCTTCCGAGCTTGCTCTCGGCCGTATGACCAAAAAGGCTCCTATCGCGGCCTACAAAGCTGTATCCAGCAAGTACAAATGGCTCGGTTGGCTGGCAGTGCTCTCTCCGTTCCTGATCATGACCTTCTACTCGGTCCTCGGCGGATACTGCATCTACTACATCGCCATTAACCTCATCGGTATCTTCGGCGGCATGCCGGACAGCTCCTCTTTCGGCGCCATGATCACCAGCATCCCCTGGTCCATCGTCGTTCTGCTCGCTTTCATGGCGATCTGCTTCTTCATCGTCGCCGGTGGTGTCTCCGGCGGTATCGAGAAGTTCAACAAGATCGGCATGCCCGCTCTGTTCGTGATGCTTCTCATCATTATCGTGCGTTCGCTCACTATGCCCAATGCGGTGGAAGGCCTCAAGTTCATGTTCGTCCCCGGCTATGCCGTCAAGGGCGGATTCATCGAGGAGGCCCCGAACCTCATCACGGTGCTCGGAACTGCCGGCGGCCAGATGTTCTTCTCACTGTCTCTGGCCATGGGCGCAATGATCACCTACGGCTCCTACCTTGGCAAAGAAGAGAACCTCGTGAAGAACTCCGGCATCATCGTTTTCGCTGATACCTTGGTCGCTCTTCTCGCTGGTATCGCTGTCATCCCTGCGGCTGTTGCCAACGGAATAAACAACGGCATGGCCCCTGGTGAGATCACCCTCAGAGGCCCCGGACTTCTGTTCTCGACTCTGCAGGATGTGTTCCACAACATGGGCGCTGTCGGCGGCATCTTCGGTGTTATCTTCTATCTGCTTGTTCTCATCGCTGCGGTCTCCTCTGCTATCTCCCTCATGGAGGTCCTTGCCGCTCACTTCATCGACAAGGCTGCTGAGGAAGGCAGGACCCTGAACCGCAAGAAGGTCGTTCTGATTGTCTCCGCCGTTATCACCGCTATTGCGATTCTTGTCGCTGCAGACGGTCTCGGCTCTAACGGCTTTGCCCCAGCTGACATCCTCAAAGCCAATGTCAAGGGATGGAATGACTGCTGGCTCGACTTCTTCGACTGCTGGTCTGAAGGCATCATGATGCCGCTCGGCGCAATGCTCATGGCTCTCATGATAGGCGGAGAGATTGGCCCGAAAGTCATGCTCGACGAGATCCACAACGGCGAACACAGTCCGTTCTTTGCTAAGTTCTACCGCTTCTGTGTCACCTATGTCGTTCCTGCCGTGATGTGCCTCGTTCTGGCCGGTCAGCTCACTGACTTCTTCGGCAATCAGATCGTCAGCTACATCATCGCTGCAGTGTGCTATATCATCTTCTCCTACCATACTCTTATTCCAGACTGGAGCAAGCTTGATAAGGTAAGTGAGAAAGAATGAGAAAGAAGAGGCCAAATCCGTAGAATAAGCTGATCAACTATTTAAGTACCGCCCGCAAGGGCGGTACTTTTTTGCTCTGAAAGAATTTTCAATTTTCCTCGCGTTTATTTGATAATTGACGGGTTTATTGACTGCACATAGATAAAATGAAGTCATAAAGCAGGAAACACCGTCCGAAAAAAGAAAAACGGAGGAAGATAAAATGAAAAACGCTAAAAGATTTGGAAGATATGTAATCTCTGCAGTATTGATCGTATGTATGCTCGCAGGCATAGGCCTTACTCATATAAGCGGATATGCAGACGAAGCCGTACAGGAAGGATCGGCGGCAGAGCACGCTGCGACGGCAGAAGATCATGTCAGTGAAACTGCTTCTTCTGACAAAGCGGGAAAAAGCACCGAACATGTTGAAAAGGCACCTGCAAAGAGCAGCAGTGCATCTGCAGATTCCGGCTCCAAGGCTGGATCCGGCAGTGCCGAAACATCAGCACCTGCCAATAACGGTAGCGCATCGGCTGAATCTGCTCCCAAAGCCGGAAGCGGCAGCAACCAGGCAACAGCACCTGCCAATACCAGCAGCGCACCGGCTGAATCTGCTCCCAAAGCCGGAAGCGGTAGCGGCGAGACAGCAGCACCTGCCAATAACGGCAGTGCACCGGCTGAATCTGCTCCCAAAGCTGAAAGCGGCAGCGGCGAAACAGCAGCACCTGCCAATAACGGCAGCGCACCGGCTGAATCTGCTCCCAAAGCTGAAAGCGGCAGCAGTGAGACAACAGCACCTGCTAATAACAGCAGTGCATCTGGTGATTCTGGCAACAACGCTGGAAGCGGCAGCAGCGAAACATCAGCACCTGCCAATAACAGCAATGCTTCCGAAAACTCCAATACAGAAGCAGTGACCGGCGGCAAAGATAATTCAGCCTCCGCTGATAACACCAGCGTTTCTGATCATCCTGTTCCTGAAGCAGATCTCTCCGGCAATGAAACTGCAGTCAAAGCAGAAAACAACAGTGCAACTGAAGTTTCGGATTCCGCAGAAGCAGTCGTTGCTGTTGCTGTGTCAGATGAAACTGGCGCGAACACTACTGCAAGTAAAGAAGACGTAAACAGCAGAGAAGATGAGCGGACTATCGTCAATGATATCTCTGAAGAAAACCCGGATAACACCGGTACTTCCGGCACCAAAGGATATGCGGCCGGCGTTGTGGCGGACGGTGCAGAAACCGAAAAGAGCGAAGACCCTGCATTCTGCTATGAAGTCGACTTCTCGTTTGACGGGAACAAATTCGTTCTTCAGGGGGACACCAGCGATGAGCTGAATGCAGTTCTTGATCAGCTCGGACTGAGCGGTGAAGTAAGCAGTGTGGTGAGCAGCAATCCCGAGTTGTTCTCATGTGAACAGGTGGATGGCGTTTGGATGATCTCTGCAAACAGTGCTTTTGCATCAGATGAAAGCCTCACAGTCACGCTTGAGGACGGAAATGTTCTGGAAATCAAAGCGAACGATGATTTTGCGGGAAACAGTTCGCGAAAAATCATGTGTGTCTATGATGATGAGACCAAAACACTGACCATTAAACTGGCGGATAATGAAGAAGTTCCTGTAATCGACAAACTGGATGGAGAATCGGACGAAGAGAGAAGTGAGCGCCTGAGTGCATATGCGGTACAGGATATCGGCGGAGAGACCGGTCTTCTGAAAAGCCTCAGCAGTATAGTTGAAAAGATAGTGCTCATGGAAGGCGTCACCGGTATAGGCTGGGACGAAAACCGCCCAAACAGCAAGGGAGTTTTCCAGGGATTCACAGCGCTGACTGAAGTTGAAGCTTCTTCAACTCTGGTGAATATCGGCTGGAGTGCATTCAGAAAATGCACCAATCTGAAGGTCTTTGACTTTGCATCCTGCACCAATCTTGAGACGATCAGGCAGCAGGCCTTCAGCACGACTGCTCTGGAAGAGGCGGATATGTCGGAGTGCGAAAACCTTGAAACGATCGGGCGCGGTGCTTTTGAGTACGACAGCTCCCTTAAGAGCGTAACGATCCCGACGGCTGTAAAAGCTATAGATGATACGGCATTCAACAACTGCACCGGCATCGAAACGGTCGTATATAATGCGGCAGATTACGAATACTGCTTTACAAACAACAGCAAAGATAAGTGTGAGTGGTTCAGCTCCAAAACTTTCAAAGCATCTAACAGCCTGACTCTTGAGATAGGTTCCGATGTTGAAATACTTCCGAGAGGCTTCTTCAAGGCCTTTGTCAATGCGGGAGAACAGGTCAGCTTTGTCGGCGTGGATGACGGAGATCCGGATACAGTTTCCGGTCGCATCGTGAAAGTGCATGAAATGGCCGGAGACAACGGCAACGAACCTTTCAGGAACTTTCCCTCCGAAGTGATAGTGGATGAGAGTGGAGTTCTCTATAAGAATAACGGCAATGGCATAGAGATGCTTTATGTCTCCTCCGGGATCACCCAGTATACCCTGCCTGATGAGATAATAGTCGACGGAGAGGCTTTTACCGAGAATACTGTGGATTACAGCAGCTTCGGCCGTGTGATCAGATATTCTGTAGCAGTTGACAGCAGAGAAAACATTACATTTGAAGGCAGCATGCCCGAATTCAGAGCTTCCGGCCGTGTGCTTGCCGTAGCTGATACAGTAAACGCACTCAGCAGCGATGACCTTACCGGCCTTACCTGCACGGCAGTTGCGGAGGACGGCACGATATACAGATATGAGCTTATCGGATGGCTCTGTGGTGAAGATGAGATAGACCTCGGTGCAGAGGTCACATTGAACGGTGACGGCGACGTTACCCTTACCGCAAGATGGAGTGTAACAGTTATTCCGGCTGAAGATGAAGTTCCTGAGACTCCCGAAGATGCGCCTTCAGAAACTCCTGAGACTCCCGAAGATGCACCCGCAGAAACTCCCGAGACTCCCGAAGATGTACCTGCAGAAACTCCAGAGACTCCAGAAGATGCACCTGCAGAAACTCCTGAGACTCCCGAAGATGTACCTGCTGAAGACCCTGAGGATGCAGCTGATGTTCCTGTGAATGCCCCTGTAGCTGCACAGACCCGCACTGCAGATAATGTCCCGGCAGTGAAAACAGCAGATAATGAAGTACTGCAGACGAACGGCGAGGAGATTGCAGTTCCGGGCAATGTATCGGATACAGTGGAAGAACTGAGTGTTCATGTGGATACATATGAAGAAGCACCTGTCATAGAGGAGATCCTTGATGAGGAGACCCCCCTTGCGGCTCAGACGGAATCGGAAAGCTCTGATATCCTGGTACTGTCACTCGTAATGATCATGATCATCATCGCAATGTTCATCTATATGATAATAAATAAAAAACAGGAAGAGAATAATTGAGGCAAAGCCGCGAAAATCAGCTCAGGACCCCTGCAGTCGTTGAGACTGCAGGGGTTTGTCATTTAATGGGCATATCAAAAATACGCTTGATTTTCTCACGTAACTGACCTATAATTAATCATTGGAGAAAATTTCACAAAGTCTGGAACAGGAGATTCTTATGGAAAAATTTGACCTGAAACTAATTGATGAGATCCTGGAAAAAT
>CACYDX010000125.1 GCA_902773255.1 Oscillospiraceae bacterium | reverse complement strand
TCTCTGCCCGGCCTGCTCTGGACAATCTATCTCGTAAAGACCAACAACCAGGGCTTTATCTGGACTGTTGTCGATATCACCTCTGCCATACCCACCTTTGTAAACGTGGCTGTCATACTCATTCTCTCGGGCGATTACTTCCGCCTGCTCAAGGACTACAAGGCCCGCTTCATGAACATCGGAAAGACGGAAGAGAATGCAACGCTCTTCTATGAAGATGAGGCTGATGTAGAAACACTATGAGAACCATCTTCCATAACGGACTTGTATACACAGGCGAGCTTCCCCTGAAGCAGGCCTTCGCCGTTGAAAACGGATACTTTACAGCTGTCGGCTCGAATAATGAGCTACTCGCGACGGCTGTAGACGGCGATGAACTCGTGGATCTCGGCAGAAGATTCGTATGCGCCGGATTCAACGATTCACACATGCACCTGCTCAACTTCGGCCAGTCGCTGCAGGCGGCAAAGCTTGCTCCGGTAACTGACAGTCTCTCGGGAATGCTCGATCATCTGGCAGAATTCCTGAAGAGCAATCCTCCCCGCCCGGGTCAGTGGCTGGTCGGCAGAGGATGGAACCAGGACTATTTCACAGACGTTTCCCGTATGCCCGACAGGCACGATCTGGACACCATCTCCTCCGAGATCCCCATCCTTATCACCCGCACCTGCGGACACTGCTGTGTTGTAAATTCCCGCGTGCTGGAGCTTGCCGGCATCGGTCAGGATACACCTTCACCTGACGGCGGAGACATCGGCCGTGAAGCCGACGGGCAGCCTGACGGGCGACTGTTCGACAATGCCATCGATCTGCTCATCCCGGTGCTGCCGCTGCCCGACAAGGAAGGCCTCAAGGAGATGATCCGCCTTGCATGCACCGCTCTCAACAACTACGGCGTGACAAGCTCCCAGACTGATGACTACTGCGTTTTCCGCTCCATACCCTTTGAGACCGTGAATGAAGCCTACCGCGAGCTCGAACAGAGCGGTGAGCTGAGCGTGCGTATATATGAGCAGTCCAATATCACAACTCTCGAGGAGCTCGAACGCTTTGTGGAAGCCGGTAATGTCACCGGAGCGGGATCAGATATGTTCCGTATAGGCCCGCTCAAGCTTCTCGGCGACGGTGCGCTCGGCAGCCGCACCGCGCATCTGAGCCTGCCATACAAGGGCACTGCTGATGAGCGCGGCTTCAATCTCTTCTCCGATGAGCATATGAACGCCATGGTCTCTTATGCAAACGCCCACGGCATGCAGGTTGCCATTCACGCCATAGGCGACGCCTGCCTCGATCAGGTGCTCAACGCCGTTTTGAATGCCCTTTCGGAGAACCCTCGTACAGACCACAGACACGGCGTTGTACATTGTCAGGTATCACGCCCGGACCAGCTCAAGCGCATAGCAGATCTCGGAATGCATGTTTATGCTCAATCCATCTTCCTCGACTACGACAACCATATCGTGGACAAACTGCTCGAGCCGGAACTTTCCGCCAGCAGCTACAGCTGGAAGACTCTGCTGAACAGCGGCGTTTCCGTTTCCAACGGCTCCGACTGTCCGGTGGAACTGCCGGATGTCATGGAGGGTATCCAGTGCGCTGTCACCAGAACATCCCTCGACGGGACCGGTCCTTATCTGCCTGATGAAGCTTTCACTGTGCAGGAGGCTCTTGACAGCTTCACCATCCGCAGCGCAGAGGCGAGCTTTGAAGAAAACATTAAGGGACTGATCCGTGAAGGATATGTTGCGGACTTCGTTGTCCTCGGAGCAGATCCCTTCGAGACTGCTCCTGAGAAGATCCACAGCATCCCCGTCATGTCCACCTGGCTGGGAGGCCGCTGCGTCTACAGTGCGGAGGAAAGCTGAACATGGCTGAACTTACCTTTCGCAGCGCCTCAAGAGGGGACACTCCTCTCATCCTCTCTTTCATCCGCAGTCTCGCCGAATACGAAAAAATGGCCGACCAGGTAGTGGCCACGGAAGAGCTCCTCGCACAGGAGATATTCGACAGGCACGGTGCGGAAGTGATATTCGCGATGGAAGACGGAGAGGAAGTGGGCTTCGCACTGTATTTTTACAACTTCTCCACGTTCCTCGGCAGAGCCGGCCTCTATCTTGAGGATCTGTTCGTAAAACCGGAGCACAGAGGCAAAGGCTACGGGAAAGCGCTTCTTCAGCAGCTTGCTAAAATCGCATCCTCCCGCGGCTGCGGAAGGATGGAATGGTGGTGCCTTGACTGGAACAAACCCAGTATCGACTTCTATCTTTCTCTGGACGCAGAACCCATGAGCGACTGGACAGTTTACCGCCTAAGCGGCGATACCCTATCCGCTCTTGCCGACTCCTGACAGAAAAGCTGTAATAAACAAGAAAAGAGACACATATGTGTCTCTTTTCTTTAATACGTTTTTCCGCAGTCTCAGCCTTTCAGATTGCGGCGGGCAACTTCGCTGTTTGAAAGTATCGCGCCTACCTTTTCGCAGTTTTCCATCTCCGGGCAGCTGCCGCAGGTCTCGACTTCTCTGCCGAGAGCGCACTGCCTTATCGGGCAGAGCGAATCGCAGTAGGGAGTCTTCACGCCGTCAATACGGCAGCCGGCGCAGTTTATCATCTCAGGAGTGATCTCAACGCCGTTGAGTTCTGACCAGAGCTTCGCGACCTTTCCACGCAGCGCATTGTCATTATTCACTGTGGCGGTGCGGGCTTCGCAGCTTTCGCAGTCAAGGCCGCAGTATGCGATGTATTTCTTCATATCTTCCTCCGAAACTCTTTTTCATGCGTGTAATTATACCCTCGGCAGCAGTTTCTGCCAAGAGGGGCATGTGTATTTTCCGTTTGACATCGGTTTTTTGAGGCTTTATTATAAATCAGATCAAATTTGCAGGACAGAATGACTGAAAATGAAAAAGAAAAAGATAATGCTGCAATGGCTGCAGATCGCTGGCGGACTTCTCGTATTTGCCTTTGGCGTTCACCTTACCATATTTGCTAATATCGGCCTGGCTCCATGGGACTGCCTCGGAATGGGCATTTCATATCACACTCCGCTCAATTACGGTATTTCCATGACATGCGTTGCCGTTACGGTGCTGATAATAGATCTGCTGATGCATGAGCGCATAGGCTTCGGAACGATCATCGACGCGCTGCTCACCGGCAACTTCGTTCAGATGTTCAATGACCTCGACCCTTTTCTCCTAAATCAAAACCTCTGGGCAGGCATAGCAATAATGCTGACCGGCTTCGTTTTCATGGCCCTGGGGATGTATATATACATGAAGGCAGCTCAGGGCTGCGGTCCGAGAGACGCACTGCTTGTAGGCCTAGGAAAACGTATGCCGAAGATCCCGATAGGGATAGTGGAGATAATCCTCTGGTCCGTTGTGACCCTTGCCGGCTGGCTGCTCGGAGGCCCCGTTGGAATAGGGACGCTTATAAGCACCTTCGGAGCCGGACTAGTGATGCAGCTGGTATACAATCTGCTGCATTTCGAGCCGAGAGACATAGTCCACAGAGACGTTTTTGAAACTGCAAGAGTGCTTTTCAGCAAGGAATAAAGCTTTGCGAAGCCCCTGTGTGCAGAGTTAAAGAAAAGTTAAAATATAGTTCATCAATTTTTAGCACTCTCCTCTTGACAGTGCTAAAGACAGTGCTATAATATAAGCCGAACAAAGGAACAGAGATCAAATGAATGACCTCCCTCCCCTTGCTCAGGTAACAGTAACAATGATTGCAAAGGAGGCATGACTTATGTTACCGAGTATTTTTGGTGAGAGTTTGTTTGATGACTGGATGGGATTCCCGTTCAGGAACTTTGAATCCGATGTTGACCGCAAACTTTACGGTAAACATGCAGCGCGCGTTATGAAGACGGACCTGAAGGAACACGACGAGGGCTATGAGCTTTCTGTGGACCTGCCGGGCTTCAATAAGGATCAGATAGATCTTCAGCTGCAGAACGGCTACCTGACTATCACCGCGTCCAAGGGACTTGAAGAGGACGGAAAGGACAAGAAAGGCAAGATCGTTCATCAGGAGCGTTATACCGGTTCCATGACCAGAAGCTTCTATATAGGCGAGAACGTGAGCGAAGAGGACATCAAGGCAAAGTTTGAAAACGGTGTGCTCACGCTTGATTTCCCAAAAGAGAAACCCATGGCGCTACCGGAACGCAAGACAATACAAATCCAGTGACCAAAATTACAGCAGGGGTCTCACAAAAGCGAGACCCCTGCTTTCTTTTATTAACTTATTACAGCTCAGAAAACTCTATCTTAACCGTATTGATGACGCTTTCGAAAGCCTTCAGGACGGGTAGAGTGCCGTTTTCGCGCTCGTTGTGGCGGCCGCTTATATAGCAGTTGGTGGGCTCGAGGCCAAGCACATAGTCCCCTGCCGCCATGCTGCGCCATTCAGAGAGGATGGGCAGCGTATCTCCGGACCATGAGATGGTCATGCTGACGCCTATCTCTTTATTTTCAAGGCGGGCCCAGAATTCATCCTGCATCTTCTGCAGGAACACGCGCTCCTCTTCTCCCGGGATGGGCTCATCAAACACGAGCTCTCTGCCGAGGCCGGTCTTTGCAAAGTCGGATCTCGGGAGGGTCTCTCTCTTTTCGGGGAGAACGAGCTTTGCCTTTTCGCTGAGCAGAGGATATCCGAAATTGCAGTGGTATATCTGCATGATCTCTTCATCCCGCGGCGTCTGGTTGGTGATAGTGTCCTCAACAGTGATGGAGGAACCGAAAACGGGAACGCGCACCGTACGCTTCATCTCGAGGACATGGCCAAAGAGGGCCGTCTCACGGATAGTTCCCTTCACCACTATCTCATCATCGCCTATTTCCGTGGAGATATGCTCAGCTGAGAGTGAATGATATCTGCCGTGAAGCGGATGCCACTCGCCGTTATCCCTGTTGGCCGGTCCTGCGGAACGCAGACCGCAGCTGTACATCAGTCCACCGGGGAAGGTGTTGAGAAACTCAGTCTCGTAGGGATTGATTACAGCAGGGCTGTCGTAGCCGTTCTTGCTCATCCAGGACATGTTAATTCCGTTAAACCTTGTCTGCCCTATATCGAGGCCGGTATCCGGCAGGAGCTCCAGTTCAAGTCCTGCTGCCGTCTTTATCTCGATTATCTCAGTGCCGCGCGCCTTGCCCTCGGCAAGCGTGAGGCGGCGAAGAGTGGCAAGCTGCGATGGATTGCCTATATAGCCCTTTTTTATCTGATCCAACATCGTCATTACTCCTTTTTTATAATCATTCGATGTAAATTATTTGTTGTTATAAGCATAACATACTTATCTTATCGCGGCAAGAAACTTTACCCGTTTAATAATTCATTCCAGAAGATACGGTAATTAAATCCCGTTAAATATGGAAATATGAGCAATATAGTGTATAATGACTATACACAGGCACATTTTCCATGCGAAAACAAAAATTGAGAGGAAAAAAATCATGAAACAGTGCACCTAGTGCGGAGCTTTTTCCGTAGACAGCGCCAAATTCTGCACGTCCTGCGGAAAGCCTTTAGGTGAAGACGCAGCGCAGGTCCAGGCGGCTTACTATGCCACAGACGACAGTCTCCACGCGGCTCCCGCCCCGAAAGTTGCCAATAAGAAAGAATTCTTAGAACTCCCCGAAAACGTTCCGACCAAGAAAATGCTCACGACAAGCGGCATCTTCTGCTATGTCTGTGCAGGACTCACTCTGATCTTAGGCCTTGCAACCGGCAACTACCTCTCGGTTGTTGATTTCGCCATTCTTCTGGTGCTCGGACTTTTCATCCATCTCAAACAAAGCAAGGTCTGTGCAATACTGCTTGCGGTATACTCGGTTATAAATGTGATAATCGGATTCATCGCTTACCAGAAGTTTTCTGGTTGGCTCATAATCCTTGCCGCCGTTTACGCGGTGACCAGTGCCTTCAAGCTCGACAAGGCATGGAAGGAATACCAGGAAAAGTAATTCCGTCTGCTTGACATTGCAGGATAATATGCTATCATATGCATACTCGCCGGAGGTCGGCATTGCTTGAATGATTGACCGGATAAGGCTCGGATGATTCCGAAGCGCTTATCCGGTTTTTTTACGGCAGACAGTATCAGATCACAGGATCGGTAATATGGCTAAAACAGAAATAAAACTCTCAGATCATTTCGGATATAAAATGCTTCTGCGCTTTTCGCTGCCCTCGATAGCAATGATGCTGTTCACATCGATTTACGGGGTAGTGGACGGTTTTTTCATTTCAAACTATGTGGGCGAGACGGCTTTTGCAGCCGTCAACCTCATTCTGCCCTACTGTATGGCCTTTGGAGCGATAGGCTCGCTCTTCGGCGTGGGCGGAAGCGCTCTGGTGGCCTATGTGAGAGGTCAGGGCGATAATACACGGGCAAACCGCATCTTTTCGATGCTGGTTTACTCCATGCTGGCGGCGGGTTTTCTGACGGAGCTGATATCCCAGCTGCTGCTCACGAGCGCTGCAGGCTGGCTTGGCGCAAATGAAGCCCTTTTCCCCATATGCATCCGCTACGGCAGAATATTTCTTATGACTCAGCCCGCTTTCATCCTGCAGTTTGCGTTTCAGAGCTTCATGATAAATGCCGAGCGTCCGAAGCTCGGGCTGCTGTTCACAGTAAGTGCAGGCGTCGGCAACATGATCCTCGACTGGCTTTTGGTGGGAGTGTTCAGGATGGGAGTTGAAGGCGCTGCTATTGCAACATGCGCCGGCCAGTGTGTGGGCGGAATAGGTCCGCTGCTCTTTTTCACCTTCTCGAGGACTTCTCCGATCAGGCTCGGAAAAACCAGTTTCATGCCTGGAGAGCTGCTCAAATCCGCCAGCAACGGCATAGCCGACTTCATAACTAACGTGGCAATGTCGCTTGTGAACATGGTTTTCAATCTGCAGCTCATGAAATATATAGGGGAATACGGAGTATCCGCCTACGGGATAATAATGTATGTGAGCTTCATATTCATCTCTGTCTTCCTCGGCTTCTCAATGAGTGTTTCCCCGATATTCAGCTACCATTACGGGGCGAAAAACTATGATGATCTGAAGGGTCTTTTCCGCCGGAGCCTCACGATAATGCTGTGCTTCTCCATAGGACTGAGTGCAGCGGCGGAGATCTCCGCGAGAGGCCTTGCTTCCATATTCGCCTCTTATAATCAGGAATTCCTTGAACTCAGCACAAGGGCTCTGCGGCTTTATTTCATTGCATATTTCTTTGCCGGAACAGGCATATTCGGCTCATGTCTCTTCGCAGCGCTTAACAACGGCCCGCTTTCGGGATTCCTTTCCGCAATGCGCCTTTTTGTTTTCCAGCTTTCCGCCGTGCTGCTGCTTCCGCGCCTTCTCGGAAGTAACGGTATATGGCTCGCCATACCTGTAAGCGAGGTATGCGTGATGATGATCACTATCATCGTGTTCATAAAGAACAAGGACAGATACCATTATGCATAACACATCAGCTCGGAGTTTTCTCCGGGCTGTTTTATACCTGCTTGATCCGAGGCGGACATTGCATTTTGAGCATCAGCGTGCTAAACTGTGGTGTATTATTTCTCTGAATGAGGCAAACATGATCGATGTTCTGAACGTCACACTGCCGGAGCTTACCGGCGGGGAGGCAAGACGCGCATATATCTATATTCCTGAGGCTGTCCGGTACAGTGATCAGCGCTTCCCCGTGCTGTACATGTTCGACGGGCACAACGTATTCTTCAACGACCATGCCACTTACGGCAAAAGCTGGGGCATGGGTGAATATCTAGACCGCACAGGAACACCGCTTATAGTGGCGGCTGTGGAGTGCAACCGCTCTCCCGATAACAGCCGCCTCTCCGAATACTCGCCTTATGATTTTTCCTCGGCGCGCTTTGGAGACATTAAGGGGCGCGGCGCGCTTACGATGGACTGGCTGATAAACAGTTTCAAGCCGTATATCGACAGCCATTACCCCACATTACCCGACCGTGTCAACACCTTCATCGCCGGCAGCTCCATGGGCGGGCTGATGAGTCTCTATGCCGTCATCTGCTTTAACGGTGTTTTCTCCCGGGCGGCAGCGCTCTCGCCCTCATTCGGCTTTGATCCCGAAAAGTTGGAGGCGCTGATCCGCAACACCGACATTCAGAACGGCACCGTTATATACATAGACATGGGTGAAACGGAGATGAAATGGCCGGGTGCCGGGCAGAACTTCCGCCGTTTCTGCACCCTTCTGCAGGAAAAGGGCATCCTGCTCACATCGCGCATTGTGCCGGGAGGCATGCACTGCGAGGCAAGCTGGGAAAGACAGATCCCCTTCTTTGTGCCCGCACTTCTATACAGGCCGGAGGACTGAAATGGAAACACATTACGAAAAATGGTACAGCCCCTCACTGGGCAGAGACATGGAGCTGAAAGTGTATGGCCGCGGCGGCAAGCCGGTGCTGTTTATCCCATGCCAGGACGGACGCTTCTTCGATTTTGAAGGTTTCAAGCTGACTGACACATGGTCTCCATGGATTGAGAGCGGACAGGCCACTGTTTTCTCGATAGACACCATGGACAAAGAGACTTTCTCCGCCAAGAACGCCGATCCCTACGGGCGCATCCGCAGACACGAGGCATGGATCAGGTACATCACCGATGAGGTAGTGCCTTATATCCGCTCATACTGCCGCGGATACGGCTGGCAGGTGGATCCCGGGATCATGACCTTCGGCTGCTCCCTCGG
>CACYDX010000124.1 GCA_902773255.1 Oscillospiraceae bacterium | reverse complement strand
TGCTCATAACAACACCCCCTGATGTAGTTCCATTTTCCTACATCAGAGGGTGCTTTGTCTATTGTCCGTTTTTTCTGGACCTGTTCAGATCGCGGATGGATGCTTTTTCTTGGGCAGATTCAGAGCAGTTCGCCGCCGTAATAAAGTGCAAGCATCGTTATGTCGTCAAATTGAGGTGCAGTACCGGAAAAATCACGCACCTCCTGCAGCATCCTGTCGAGCAGTTCGTTGCCCTGCATCTCCGGGTCAGAATTAAGAATATCAAGCATTCGATTCGTGGTGAACTGCTCACGTGCTGAGTTTGCCGCCTCAGGAACTCCGTCGGTATACTGAAACAGAAGATCACCCGGTTCAAGATTCAGTTCCTGATTCTTATAGCAGACGTCCTCCATACCGCCGAGGACAAAACCTGGCTTCTGTCTGACAAAGCTGAAAACCCCATCGTGACGCAGCAGCGGTACCTCATGCCCTGCATTGGCGTAGATCATCTTCCCAGTTGATAGATCCAGAATACCGAGCCAGACCGTGACAAACATTTCATCGTTGTTCTGGCAAAGTTCGTTGTTCGCTGTGGTCAGAACTGTGGCCGGATCACCAAGGATCATCGTACGGGACTTAAGAATGGACATGGAGCGCGCCATGAATAGCGCAGCGCCCACACCTTTGCCTGACACGTCCGCCACGGTAATGACGAGATGGTTATCATCCAGCATATAGTAGTCGTAAAAATCGCCTCCGACTTCCTTTGCCGGTGTCATGGTTGCATAGATATCAAAAACCTTTCCTTTTGAAAGATCTTCCGAGTTATTAGGAAGCATATCGCTCTGGATCTGCCTGGCAACGTTAAGCTCTGTGCTGATGCGCTCCTTCTCAGCCGTAACAGTGGTGAGGTCTCGAATATAGTTTCCGATGCGGCGGATCATATCCCGGAATGCGGTCGCCAGCCATTGGATCTCATCACCGGACTTGAAATCCGAGCTTTTCATCTCCTTCAATTCTCCGTGCTCATAGGAATCGACATAACCGGTCAGGTTCTCGAGCGGGGTGGTGACAAAGCTTCGTATGGTCTGCAGCACGATGAATACTACCAACGCAATGCAAACCACAAAGGACAATAAAAGCTTGAAAAGATAGCTCATCAGTTCCCTGTTGATGGCTTCCATGCTGTAATCGATCTCGATCATCGAAACCAGCACGCCTCTGCTGTCAACAACTGGCGCCCAGTTGGAGAGCGCGCGCCCGTAGCCGTAGTCCTCTCCAAGCACGATTTGTGTGGAAGGCTTTGCTGCACGAGCATCCGGAAGCATGTACCTGTATTCCGTCTCGCCGTATTCAAATATATCGCCGTAGCTGGATATCAGTTCAGGGTCGTCCTCCGGGGTACGGCCTTCCATAATATAGACCCAGCTTTTTTCTCCGGGGACGAACATATAGAGGTACGTATGATCCGTAATGTTCGATTTCGTAACGTCCATAAGATGGAGCATTTCCTGATAGTACTCCTGACCCGTGACGTCATCCGAACTCAGACATTCCTTCAGTCGGTCTCCGTCCATCTGTGCGGCGAGCGAGCGTACGATGTCCTGCCCCTTCTCGTTGTAAAAACGCAGGAAAGTGCTTCTCAAGGCATAATAGCTTACAATGCTGATGACCAGCGCCATCAATATCATCAGCAGCAGCTCAACCCGGTTGATGCGCCGCTTCAGGCTTCTTTTGCGTTCGCGAGTTTCCATTTCATTTCTCCAATCCGATATGATAGCCGCTTCATTACATTAAAACGCTTATCCGATTTTTCTTCCTGCCTGCAGACTGCTTTTAAGATTCTTTCCCATAAGCAGGGCAAAGGCGACTGCCAGAGCCAGCATTATGCCGGCCAGTATCCATATGCCGTTCCGGTAGCCCATGGCAAGGGCAGCGCCGTAGACAATGGGACCGAACGTCTGGCCGAGGCTTTCGAACACGGAGTAGACGCCCATCGCCTGGCCTTCGCCAAAGCGCTGGCTCTCCGGAAGAGCTTCAAAGTAGGAGTACTGGCATGTAAGGGCAAAAGAGCTCACCAGTGCAAGAATGATTACTCCGATAAAAACGCTCACCCACGTCGGCCAGATCACAAACAGGAGCATGTCCAGTCCGAGGATCACGCTTCCCATAAGAACGCTCATTGAGGCGCCGAATCGGCGAAGCATCCAGCCGGAAAGCTGAGGTCCCGTATAAAGTACCATCAGACCGCACAGCAGATAGATCTGACCGATACGGACCTCCGTAAGTCCCTGTTCCTGGGAAAACAGCGGGAAGAAGTATTCGCGATAAGCCAATGCCATCGTAAAAGGAACAAGGATGAGCATGAAAAAGCCGATAACACGAGGATTCATAAGGAAGCGGAGAAGGGTGCCCTTCTTCCGTTCTTCCTCTGCAACTGCACGTGGACGGATGTCGCCGGAGGTAAGGGCAAGAACCAATGCGGCACCAAGGACTATGCAGCCTACGAGATAGATATTGCGCCAGCTTCCGAGTGAAAGGAATACGGAGGCAAGACCCGTGCCGATTGTAAGACCGGAGATCGTACCGGCTGCAACATCTGCAAAGGCTGAGCCGACGGCCTCCTCGGACCGTCCCGTAGCCGCAACTGTGTTGCAGGTAACATAGATGATGCCCATCCCGGCACCTATCATCAGTTTCCCGACGAGCAGACCGGTATATGTTCCTGTAAGATAGCAGAACAGGAAGCCGCACAGCTGCAGCAGGAAGCCTGCAGTAAGAGTCTTCTTCGCACCGTATTTGCCTGTGAAACCGCCTCCAATTGCTGAGAACACCGCCATCATCAGAAGCTGTCCGCTCATGGGCAGAGCAACCGCAACGCCCTGAGGCAACGGAAGAATTCCCTGATAGAGCTGGGAGCAGACGATCGCTATAAATGGATCCTGCATGGAATCAGTAAGGAATGCGCAGAAAATCAGTGTACGCAGAGGAATACGCTGAGGTCCGTCCAATTCGCTTCCCGATTCCGTAAGCGCCTTCCTTCTGTCTGAGAAAGAGATCAGGAACAGTACCTCAAGCAGAAGCATAAGCACGACCACCGTGCTGCAAATCACGCTCAGTGTAATATTCAGCTTGGATTCCTGACGCTGAGCAGTCTGATAGCTCAGGTCCATGCCGACCTCCAGCGCAGCGACGACCGTGCCGTCTTCCCCATAGACTGGCGCGACGGTACTTACCCAGGTGCCATAGGCGTCCTGTGTACGGATAGTGAAGGTTTCGCCCTTGTCAAAGACCTCGGAGTAATAATCTGTTCCATACTCCGACACAGGCTCTCCGCAGAAGACTGAATCTTCATAGTTGACGAGGTAGCGGATCGCATTCTCGGAAAGGCCGTAAAGAATGTAGTAATAATACTGGTTGTTCTGGTAGGATGTAAGGATCATGGAGTCGAGTACATTCCGGATCGCATCATAATCTGCGCTGCCGTAATCGTTCTCCCATTGTATTTTCGAGAGAGCTTCCTTATCTATCCTGCTGATCATCAGATTTGTAAACAGCTCGGTGTTATTGTTTTGAAGTTCATCCTCACGTGTGAACAGTTCATTCATTAGAGAAAAAATGACAAAACCAGAAACGATCAGGGTAGAGACCAGAACAAGGAAAATGCGCAGACCGCTTTCTTTGCGAAGCTGCTTTGCGATCCAGCGCGGCAATCCGCGAAATTCATAAATAAGCAGAGCCGCTGCAGCTGCAAGGCAGATCCAGAGCATCACGCTGAGCTCGAACCAGGAAACCGTTGCTTCGGATATATAGTTCGTTTCTTCTCCGCTGATCCGGTAAAAAGACATGCCATCGCTAACAAGAATTGTCTGTGCGTCCTCGGAGAGCGTAATTGCATAGAGAGGTCCTTCTCCCTCAAAAACGGTCTCCATCTGAGGTTTTTCTGAGTCAAGCCCCGTAACACGGCAGACTCTGCCGGAATACAAATCGGAGAAATATAATTCTCCGGCTCTTGCAGCAACGTCAAAGCACATAAGATGCTCCCCGTTCCCGGAAAGCTCGATCCATTCCGAGGCGCCTTTCGGAAGCAGAGTCACCACGCCGCGGTGCGTCGCCGCAGCGATAAGGCCGGTAGAAAGATCAATGCAGGCGCCGCTGAGAGAATCTTCACAGGGAACAGAGCGCACGAGTTCTGCCTCTTTGCCAGGGAAAAATCGGTAAAGGTTAAGCGCGTCATTCTGATGCCAGAGGTACCATACCGCATCGTTATAAACCTGAAGATCGTAGATGTTGCCTCCGGTGCCGATGATCCCTTCACGCATAAGCGCGGAGGAATCCGCTACAACGCGCCATTCTTTGCCGTTTTGAAGCTCTACGACACGCTCATGGACGATCATTTCACCGTCCTCGGTGCTGTCATAGCCGATGTCTGCAACATACAGCCCTGTGTCGGGTTCCCCAGCTACGGTATTGGCGTAGTAGAAGCCATCCAACGTTTCGCCGTTGATCGTGCGCCGGAGCACGTAGCCGCCGTCAGAGCTTTCGAGTATTTCGATCGCGGCCTTTCCCTGATCGATGACCATTATCTTCGAATCCTGGGAATAACTAGCTCTGAAAACGGTCATAAACGGATAGTTTCTCTGAATCTGCAGTCTGTCCCGGCTTAGAAACAGGACCACAGCCAGAACGATCAGAAGAAGGATCCTTATACATTCCTTCCATGCTTTCTTTGTTTTCTTTTTTTCCATAATGTCTACCTCAAATTATCCGAGCGTATCAAGATCCAGGATCTCCGTAACGGAAGTACCGGGGTTTCTCCACATATATTCCACTGTCTGTTCATAGTATCTGCCAAGCCGGTTGATGGTCCTTTGCTTATAAAGTCCTCTGTCATATTCCATGTACAGCTGATAGCCGCGATCCTTTTTTAGGAGTTCCATATCGAGGATATTTGATGCTGTAGTCTCCTCCCCTTCTACAGGGACAAACTCCATCTTCATCCCGTCCACAGAGGGACTGTCGTGCAGATTCTGCTGAAAGAGGAAGCAGTTGATCCGGTCGGTCAATGTGTCGTATACCTCAGACATCCCGTCCAGATGCGCCAGCGCATTGAGGATTGACTCCCTCGTTTCCAGAAGAAGGTTTTCAAGAGTAAGCTCGCGGTCAAAATTAAACCATATGGGAAGCTCATGAATCAGGAGCCCGATCGCGTCCATTTTCTCGGAGCTGTCGCGGCCGTTGTAGACCCACGCAAGAGTGACCTCCCGCAATCCCAGGAAGCGCGCGAGGCTGAGTGCAGCGGCAGTAAGGAAAAACACGTTTTCGCTGAAGCGCTTTCCTTCGAACCAGCTGTCCCGGATACCCCGCAGCGAAAAGAGAAGATCTCCCCTTTCGTCCTGTTCGGTATCCCTGTCGATGGGGATACAGTGACGCTTCTCGTCGAAGCGGCTCAGAATGTCCTTCCAATAGCCGTCTGAAGCGCTGCCGGCCTTCCTGCTCTGCAGAAGCTCCTCATGGAGGATCACGTCCTCATACCGGACCGCTTCCGGAAGGCTTTCTCCACGGTAAACCTGATCGATCTCCCTGAAGAATATGCGTATTGACGTACCATCCGAAATGGAGTGGTGCGCA
>CACYDX010000123.1 GCA_902773255.1 Oscillospiraceae bacterium | reverse complement strand
TGTTTGGCCGTTAAAAAGTGTAAAGCCGGCGCCGGGAAGCGGCGGACCTTCTTCGCTGTCTGCTTTCTTCACACTTTCGATTTCGTACGTGAATACCCACACTATATCCGTTGCTGTCCGTCCCATATTATGCTCATATTCTATTGTCGGGTTTATATCCTTGTTCGGATTATTGGAGTATTCGAGATAAACGCTGTTACTGTTTGTATCCGTATTCTCCGTACTTGCATTATGGGCGATCGCGTTTTCATTCAGATGGGCCCTGTAGATCACTTCAACGGAAGCTCCTCCGCTTAAGTTCCTGTACGTTCCGTCTTCCGCCTTGGGCAGAACGACGGTCAGGGTCCATTCTTTGCCGGCCTCTCCCGGGAGGACCCCGTCACAGTAATAGTGCAGGTCCTTTCCTGCCATGGTAACGCTTTCAATATCCTCAAACGTGACGCCGGAGGACATGGTATCGCAGAAGGTCAGCATATATTGACTGTAATCTGTGTACCTTTCAGATGCCGGCAGCATGGCAGTCAGTTTAAATCGGAAGGACTCATGGATGGCATGGTCGGCCGATTCATAAAACCCGTCGACACCCGGGTTTATATTTGTCGGGTTTTCTGGTGATGTAGCCTCATAGTGTGGCTCATTGTCAGACACTTGCTTGTCCACAGAAGGCTTTACGCTTTTCGGCGCGATCGTATAATCCTTTACAATGACGGTAATGTATGTGGTATAAGCATCATATTCCCCTGTCTGTGTTCCGTTCCTGTCCCGGATCAGGTAATAACCGGACGGAAGGCTTGCCGATACAGGTTCCGTGTCCTCTGCTACAAGCGTACGGATAGGATAGGAGCTGAAATCAATATATTTTTCAATCTCGGCGAGTTTGGTTTTGTCGAGTTCCACATTCGCCACGGCATCCAGCGCCTGCAGGATTTCCTGTGATACAGGGTCTCCCTTTGAGACCCCGTCCGGAAACATTCCGTTTTCACCCCAGACAACATTGGTCAGATTCGGATGTGTTCCTTCGCCTTCCGCATTCTCCATTTCGGTATAATCACCTGTGAAGATCTGGTAAATATCATAGACATGGTCTTCGACTTCGTCTGTGATTTGATAGTCGTCATCACCGGGCGGATCGACAGGTTCCCCTGCGGGTTCCCACCAGGCTGTTAGCGTAATATTTTCAGTCACGGGTGTGTTGAAATCATAGGCGCTCCCGTCCAGTGTCCATGTACCGAACAAATATCCGTCCCGTGTGGGATTTTCGGGCTTTGCAGCCGTACTCCATTTTCTTACACTCTGGGACGGCACTTCCGTACCGCCTGCGGAATCGAAGCTCACTGTAAGCTCTTCATCGTCCGCTGACCTTTCTGAAGCAGTATATGATGCCCGATAGGTTACATCCTCTGTCACGTCGGTAAGGGGAGGTTCCCACCCGGCAAAGGTGTAGCGATACTGTTCGTCTGATTTTTTATAGGGATCCTGTGGTTTACGAATGTTGTCCGCCGGTGTGCCGTACTTATACTGCGCCGGTGAAAGCAGCGTTGTACCATCTTCGTCGACAAAGGAGACCGTGAACTGAGCCGGAGTAAATGTCCATCGGCCGGTAAACACAACGTCAGATTCCGGCATGAGAAAATGATTATTCTCAACAGCGACCCCTTCCGGCGCATGCCATCCGTCAAAGGAATACGTTCCGGGAACGCCGTTGCGTTCATTTTCAGTTGTCACCGGGCTGTCTGCCACTATTGCTTCGGTCCCGGCTTCAAGATCCTGCGGGTCCGGCTCGAGGCAATCGCGGGGGATGTCACCGGAAACACTGTAGATCACTCTGTAGGAGACCGGAGGGTCATCGGGATCATCCGGGTCATCCGGTCGTCTGGTTATGATAATATGTCTGGCTCTGTCATGTTTCTTTTCATCCATATAGGAACCCCAGCTGCCGTTGTTGCTTCCATCGCCTACTACCCCTTTTTCCGGTTCGGTGATCTCAAGAGTATCCCCGATATGGATAGAACCTTGGAAGCAGCGCAGGGCGAAGGCGGAGCTGTCGGTAATGCTTCTGCCGCATTCAACCTCGACACGAGTTACCGTCTTCCCTCCCTCATCGTCATCTTCGATGTTCAGGCTGCCTCTTTCCATAAAGATCCCGACAGAACTAGTGTCTTTTACCGTTACTGTACCGCTGCAGATACGCATATCTTCATCTGAGACCTGAATTGCGTAAGAACTGGAATTTACTGACAGACTGTCTGTCCGCAGCGTAAGGGATCCCCTGTCAACCCAAATCCCTCTGCTGCCAGACAGGTTATTTACAACGATATCTGCGCTTCCTTCTATTGTAAGATCAACCCCTTCTGCGTAGATCCAGCAACTGTTATGAAGTGCGTTCATTTTTGTCGGACTGTTAAGCTTCAGCGTAGCTGTATCCGGATCGTAGATAACGGTCTTATCCTTAAGCACATCCGTCGTATTCTCTGCCGTGACCTGTACACCGTTCACCCAGATCGGAAATGCCGATACCCATTGCGCAGTAAAGGATACATTATCTTTTACTGTATAGGAATCTCCCGGCGCAAAAACTGCCCCGGTTGCGTCTTCTTCCCAGAAAGAGAATACATCTCCATTCGGATGCCAGAAGCCGATCCCTCCATCATATGTCGAAGGCATAACGATTTCATTCCAGGCCGTCGTCTCTTCCTGGACCGGCTCTCCTCCTTCATATCCGGGTTTCCATGTAACGGTATACGATGAAGCTTTTATTTCCGCCTGAAAGGCAGGGACAGAAGTCATCTCCCTGCGAATCGTGAACAGATCTTTGCCGTCAACCCTTGTATTACCGATTATGCCGTTTTCCGGCATGACGATACCCAGGCTTCTGTCAATTTGGATACCGTCCCGGGGGGCCAGAATTGCCGCATTTGACCCTTGTGCGAATACTCTCTGCGCGCCTCCGGCAATCTGAAGATTTCCGCTTTCTACTGTAATACCGGTTCTGTTGCCATAGACTTCCAGGTCTTTTGCCAGGATAGTCAGGGTCCCGTTCTTTACACGGATCCCGTTTTCGGGAGCATTATTTGCCGACCGAATGACCGCTGTACCGTCGATGGTCAGATTCGTATTTTCTGCATAAATCAGGGCATTACCATAGTTTTCCGCCAGCCGGCCCGGTGAATTCAGTGTAAGTGTGCCATCATTACCTTCTCCGGGTGTATAGACAGCGCTGCCATCGTCTCCCAGGATATTGTTCCGGTTTTTCTCTGTGACACGGATTCCGCCGACCCACACATCGTATGGCTTCACCCAC
>CACYDX010000122.1 GCA_902773255.1 Oscillospiraceae bacterium | reverse complement strand
GTGGAAAAGTGAGGTAAGAGCTCACTCATTGCGTGGAGACACGTTAATGCTGTAAACTCTATCCGGAGCAACACCGCGGAGGGACATTGGCCGGCCCGGCCGTCCCGGGGAGGTGGCTTGAATCTGCAGGCAACTGCCGATCTAGACAGATGACCGTTTTCAACAGAACCCGGCTTACAGGATTACCAACATAACAACAGGGAGCATCATTTCGATGCTCCCTGTTCATTATATCGTCAGCAATGTTAAATTGAAAAAGGAATCTCTTCCAGTGTCCTCGGAACGATCTCCGCCTTACCCCATACTTTGTCTGCATCGCAAGTTATCTGCCATATGGAGATCTGATGCATGACCGGATAGTCATCCGGATGCATCCGTCTGTTGTTATGAGCCAGAAGCAGTTCATGGGCATGCAGGAAACTCTCATCATCCGGCACGATCTCTTCCGCGATGCCGCTGGCAGTAACGGAGCGATAGTCGTGCCTGTGACCTTTATAATTCTTTTCAGCATAAGAGATAAAACTTGCGGCATTTACCGTTACACGCGGGTCTTTCCGCATAAGGTCCAGCTTCTTCCCTTCCTTTGCGCAGTGGAAATAGAAGATCAGCTTATCATTAGTCCATTCATACCCGAAGTTTACCGGTACGATATAAGGATACGGCTCATCCTTTATTGCGATATGCAAAACCTCGGTCATATCGAGCATACCGCTGATCAGTGCCCTGTCGGTTACCTGCCTGTCTTTCCTTCTCATATATATCACCCTTTATGAAACAAACACCGATGCAATGATCGGTGTTTGTTATACTTTATAACCTGTTCTCTAATTACTCAGCGTCTTCCCAATTGTGCCATACATTCTGGACATCATCATTGTCCTCGAACATATCAAGCATCTTTTGCATGTTCTTTATGTCATCCTCATTGGTGAGCTTTATATAGCCGTTCTGAGGGATCATTTCCACCTGTGCAGAGAGGAGCTTGTATCCTGCTGCTGTGAGCGCATCGGCAACAGCCGCTACGTCATCCTCCGCAGTATAGACATTCATCACTTCTCCGTCGGCCTCAAAATCGGCGGCACCGGCCTCAAGGGCATCCTCAAACACCTTTTCCTCGTCGAGCTCTTCGTCCTCGTTATCTATGACGATAACGCCCTTCTTATCGAAGGACCAGGAAACACAGTTGGCAGCGCCCATGTTTCCGCCGTATTTATCGAAATAGTGGCGCATCTCACCGGCAGTTCTGTTTCTGTTATCGGTCATCGTCTCGATGATGACGGCGACTCCGCAGGGACCGTATCCTTCGTATACTATCTTTTCATAGTTTTCATTGTTGGCGCTTCCGAGAGCTTTCTCAATGGTGCGCTTGATATTATCGTTCGGCATATTTGCCGCCTTGGCCTTTGCTATGACCGCTGCAAGCTTTGAATTGCTTTTGGGATCTCCGCTTCCGCCTTCCTTTACCGCGACGACCATCTCACGGGCTATCTTAGTGAAAGCCTGAGCTCTCTTCGCATCAGCCGCGCCCTTTGTTTTCTGGATATTGTGCCATTTAGAATGTCCTGACATAGGTTTTAAGTTCCTCTCAGATAATTATGATGTTATATAGTACCACAGGGGTAAAAAGATAGCAAGTCAATAAGGTTTCACACTGTTCTTCAGCAGATCGTAAAGTCTGCAGTATGATTCATGCCTGGTGATCTGAATCCTGCCAGCATCGCGCGCTTCAATAACAGAACAGCCGGGTTCATTTATATGCGAGCAGTCACTGAAGCGGCATTCTCCCATATGCTGCCGGAAATCAATGAAGCATGCAGCAAGCTCTGCCGGATCTATACTGCTTATCTGGCTCACATCGAAAGATGAAAAGCCCGGCGTATCGATGATAATGGTATCGTTGCCGAGGTCATATGACTGAACGGCTCTCGTCGTGTGCTTTCCCCTGTTCAGCTTATAGCTGATGTCTGCTGTTTCAGCTTCGGCATCGGGGAAAAGACAGTTTATCAGGCTGGATTTTCCTATACCGGAATTGCCCGTGAAAACGCAGGTCTTTCCGTGCAGCAGCTCTTTAAGCTCATCTATACCGTCACAGCGGACGGCGGACGTCTTTATCACATCGAAGCCTACATCCTTATATATACCGTATAACCTGTCGTCATGCGGGATGTCGTCCTTATTTATGCAGAGGACGAAACCACAGTTATTGCATGCAGCTATCACCGATACTCTGTCAATGAGGAAGGGATCGGTAACTGGAAGAGAATCTGATGCAATGAATACAAAGAGATCCACGTTTGATACGGCGGGTCTGATAAAGCTGTTTTTTCTCGGAAGGATATTATCTATTATGCCGCTGCCGTCATTAAACACAGTATATTCAACTCTGTCTCCGACGACCGGTGAAAGGCAGTCTGCCTTGAATCTTCCTCTTGCTCTGCATCTTGTTATATCCGCATCGTTTTTAACATAGAAAAAGCCGCTCAGTGACTTAACTATATGTCCTGTCATCCGGCTTCCTCATCAGGTCCTGAAGAAACAGTAAGAACTATCTTGGCATGTTCTTCCACATCGGTAAAGGCTTCAACACTCTGTGCTATTACTATCCCCTTATCTGTGGTGCTCTGCGTTCTTTCAGAACCGCCATAAGTAAGATTTGAGGAATTGATCTTTGATATTGCTGCTTCCTCCGTCAGGCCTTTAAACTGCGGCACTGATACATAGGATATCTGATTTCCGCTGCTTACGGTGAGATATACAGTCGACCCGGCAGATATCTTCTCGTTGGCATTAGGACTTGTTCCGATACAGTAATCCTTTTCCGTGGAATCCGAGATCTGATTCTCTATCTCGACTTTGAAACCGAGTTGAATAAGTGTATCGGCAGCATCTCTGTAATACTTTCCCGCGACATCAGGGATCGCCTCGAAAACCGCTCCCGAATATACTGTAAGACTTATGTCAATACCTGCCGGCTGGGAGGAAACCGTCCTGCCTGCAGCAGGATTCTGGGATATAACTTTTCCTGCATCAGCAGCCGAAGACGGAACATAGCTAACATAGAAATTGAATACGCCGGAGTAGTCCGAATTGTTGGAAATATCTGCAATATTACTGCCGACAAAAGTCGGGATCACTATCTTTTCAGATTCCGGGAATATGTCCTTAAGCCAGAAATTC
>CACYDX010000121.1 GCA_902773255.1 Oscillospiraceae bacterium | reverse complement strand
TTTCCCACAGTCAGGCTGTCAGAAACATGTTCAAAAGAATACCTTTCGGTCCTCATTCTTGCCCCGTTTATGTATACTTTCATCATGCTCGGCCAGCCATCTTTGCCGTAATAAAGCTCAAGAACAGTTCTAATCCTTCCGTCTATGGTCTCTCCGGAGGTCACATTACCGGCTTTATCATAAGTAAATCTGGATGTCGCTACCAGCCCGTCAGGGTGCGTAATGTCTGTACTGAGCACTTTTCCATCGGCATCTCTGCTGATTTTCATGATTTCCAGGCCTTCTTCGCTTTCAGTGCTCTTTTTCACAAGCTCTCCGCCCGCATCATACTCATAGCTGACAGAAAACCCGTCTTTACGCTCCCAGTTTATGATATGCCCTTCCTCATCGAATGAGAAAACATCGTTCACCGGAGATGTGAGCGCCTTACCTGTGGAAAGATCTGCATAAGACTCACGCTCTTCCCTTATGAGCCTGCCCTCTCCGTCGAACGAGAAGTTATAAATGCAGAGGATCTCGTCACCATCTGCAGCTGTGAGCACGTTCTGCTCCGGCCTTTCGCTCAGAGCACCGAAGTTTCTGTCCACGGACTCATCGGGAGAGTAATATACAATTTTCTGCTCAGCATTCCCGTTAAGATCATAGATCCAGTATGTGACACGATCCAGCACAGGCCCGGCGGGTACATAGCCCGAATCGGAAGGCAGCGCTGAGACAGCTGACACGGTCTCTTTTGCGAGCACCTCTTTTTCCACATAAATATGGTATTCAAGCGGCTCCGTCTCGACGGGGGCGGAGACTGGCTCCTCACTTTCCTCCACAGGTGCGGTCTCTGCAGTTCCGCACGCCGCCAACGGCAGCATCACAGCCGCGATAAGCAGTAAAGCGATAAGCCTAAGCCGATTCTTTTTCATCTTTTTCCTCCAGCCAGATCATCCTTTTTGCAGATTATAACATAATCGCGCATGGAATCAAACAAAAAACAGCGGGATGACCTCACCGAGATCATCCCGCCGGATATTTGACTATACTGTTTACTTTCCGGCTATAGCCTTGTATTCAGCATAGCGCTTTGCGGTGAACTCCTCGGCCTCTTTGAAAAGGACCTCAGCGCGCTCCGGGAAAGTGCGCGTGAGAGAGGAGAAACGGACCTCGCCCATCATGAACTCACGCAGCTTGCCGTTGGGTTCCTTGCTGTCGAGCACAAAGGGATTCCTGCCCTGCTCTTTGTTTTCCGGGATATAACGCCACAGCGGCCAGTAGCCGCAGTCAACAGCCAGTTTCTGCTCGTTCTGCACCTTGCCCATGCCGTTTGAAATACCATGGTTGATGCAGGGCGCATATGCGATGATGAGGGACGGGCCTTTATGGGCCTCGGCTTCCTTCAGCGCCGTGATAAGCTGAGCGGGATTGCCTCCCATAGCCACCTGTGCAACATACACGTTGCCGTAAGTCATTGCTATGCGGCCAAGATCCTTCTTTGCCGTGGCCTTGCCTGCATTGGCAAACTGTGCGACGGCTCCTATCGGAGTTGCCTTGGAGGACTGTCCGCCGGTGTTTGAATACACCTCGGTATCGACAACAACTATATTGACGTCTATACCGCTTGCAAGAACGTGGTCAAGTCCGCCGTAACCGATATCATAGGCCCAGCCGTCACCGCCGTACATCCACATGCTCTTTTTCACCAGAGTATCGGTGCGGTCTTTGAGGAACTGAACATCTTCGTTCGTGCACTCAGTTTCGGCAAGCGCCTTCTTCAGGGTTTCGCTCACCTCGCGGGTGGCGGCAGGATCGTCTCCCCTGTCGAGCCAGTCCTGAATGGCGGCCTTCAGTTTCTCATCACCTGTCGCAGCAAGCGCGGCTTCAGCGTGGGTCTTCGCCTGACGGCGCATCTGGTCAACAGACAGGCACATGCCGAGGGAGTATTCGGCATTGTTCTCAAACAGCGAGTTGGAGGGCGCCGGGCCGTATCCGCAGGCAGTCTTCGCATACGGGAAGGTGGGCGTCGAGGAGCCGACAACATAGGTGCAGCCCGTGGCGTCAGCAATGTACATGCGTTCGCCGAAGAGCTGGGTCATCAGCTTCATATAGGGCGCCTCGCCGCAGCCGGCGCAGGCTCCGTTGAACTCATAGAGCGGGCGCTCGAACTGGCTGCCTTTGGTGCTGAACTTGTCCATGGGATTCGGCTTCACAGGCAGGTTCACGAGATAATCCCAGTTGGGCTGCTCATGCATCTGGCTCTCAAGAGGCTTCATAACAAGCGCCTTCTCTTTGGCAAGGCAGGTGCCGGCACAGCTGCCGCAGCCCTGGCAGTCTACGGGGTCTACCTGGATACGGAATGTATAATTCTCAAATCCCTTGCCCCTGGCAGGGATGCTTACGAGGCCTTCGGGAGCATTCTCCGCGTCTTCCTTTGTAAGCAGGAAGGGACGGATAGCGGCGTGCGGGCATACAAGGGAACACATGTTGCAGCCGATGCAGTTTTCGGGGATCCACTGGGGAACGTTCGTTGCTATGCCGCGGCGCTCATACTTTGATGTCTCCACCGGGCTCACGCCGTCTGCATAAGGCATGAATTTGGACACCGGTATCCTGTCGCCCATCTGATTGTTCACCGGGATCTGGATATCACGGATATAGGCCGGGAGGTTCGGATCGATCTCAAGGATCTCATCCTTCAGATCCGCCCATGCGGCCGGAACATCTATCTTCTTCAGCGCAGTGAGCCCCGCATCCACGGCGGCGCAGTTCATGTTGACTATCTTATCGCCCTTCTTGGAATAGGTCTTCACGATGGCCTTCTTCATATAGTTCACGGCATCGTCAATGGGCAGAACTCCGGAGAGCTTGAAGAAGGCACTCTGCAGAACGGTGTTGGTACGGTTGCCGAGGCCTATCTGCTGGGCAATGTCAGTTGCATCTATCGTATAGAAATTAATATGTCTCTGGGCGATTATCCGCTTTGCACGATTCGGCAGATGCTCCTCAAGGCCTTCAGCATCCCATGGGCAGTTCAGCAGGAATGTGCCGCCGTCCTTGAGTTCCTGAACCATGTTGTACTG
>CACYDX010000120.1 GCA_902773255.1 Oscillospiraceae bacterium | reverse complement strand
TCTATGCAGGTCCGATACATCTCAAAAATAAATGTATCATTGCCCATGGCATGCACGGCATCAAAATTGCAGAAAGAAAGATCTTTCTGAACAGGGGTAATGACAGCCGTATTCATTTTCATCAGGTCAAACACGGCCTTCATTTCTATAAAGAAGAGATTCCCGATATCTTTGATCTGATAAGTCTCACAATGGAAGTTTGTAAGTCCCTTTCTGATGTCTGACAGTTCTCTCATGTCGACAGGAATCAGCTGATAAGCTTTTGACAGTTCTTCAATAATATAGTTTTTCATTTATTCTCCGATAACCTGAACAGGGACTTTTACCACTACTTTTCTTGCAGGCCCACAGCCACCCACAGCGACAGCGGGAGCGTGCGCATCCTGCGGGAAGAAAATGCCGAAGCAGCCGCTTTCCAGCGTTACATAAGAGAGAGGCCCGTGATAAAACCATATGTCCCCACCCGGATTTGCACTGACTTCTTCCGTCATTTTATCGAGGCTGCCATAACCGATGGCTTCTTTTCCCGAAACGATGAACTGAATGTCAATATATTTTCTGTGGGCTTCCGGAGTATCATTCTTCTCTTTGGTTTCATAACTCTGAACCATATAGAAGACACCGTCTTCGTTAAGATCATACCTTCCGTCAGGCACAGCAGAAAAATCTGTCGTCTTCAGAAGCCGCAGACCTGCAGCAAGAGGTTTACTGATACCGGTATAGGATTCGATATTCTCAAGTGTGTCAATAATCATTTGTTTCCCTCAAAGCGATCAATGTCAGGATTCTTCTTTGATTTCAGGGACAGTTTCCGTTTTTTCAGCTTTAGCAGCTGCCTTTGCTTCTTTCCTGGCTCTGCGACGTTCCGCACGTTTCGGGCTGCGAATGACTCTCTTGAGGATCAGAATCAGAATAATCAGCAGGAGCAGGAAGAAAGCGAGCACCGGCAGTGCTTCCACAAAATCAATAAAGTACCAGGAGAGATTGTCCAGCCCTTCCATGAGGGCTTCCTTCAGGCGTTCGCCATAGCCCTTCTGCACCTCAGGCGTATACTCGCTGACCTCATTGATGGTAAGCCGGATAGAAGACCAGCTGACGCGTCTGTCCCAGTTGCGGAGAGAGGTTTGCATGCTCTCGATACGATAACGGACTTCTGTAAGTTCATTCTCAATTTCGATTACATCGGAAACCGTTTCGGCCTTATCCAGGAGCTCCAGCAGACGCTGTTCCTGTGCCTGGTAAGTCGTCAGCCTTGCCTGCGTATCGTAATACTGGGAAGTAACATTCTCCGTATAGACATGGCTGCGCGGGACATTTCCCAGAGCAGGGAGCGAACTCATCATCTCATCAAACTTATTGTTCGGAACGCGCACCGTATAGCTTGCGGAACGGTTTGTTTTTGAACCTCTGGATATGCTGGAGTAATTTGCCCCCGTTACACTGCTGGATTCGACCCAACCTCCAACACCGTCAATCATCGCTTCCAAAGCACTGATCGTGCTTTCAAACTGCGTTGTTTCGACTGTAGCATCAGCTGAGTAGATAATCTTCTCGGGATTAAGGTCCGACGAGTCATCTGAAGACTGTGATGCACTGCCAGAACCGGAAGATCCAGAAACTCCGGAAGATCCGTTAGAAGTGGTGGTTGAAGACGCCGATGCAGATGCCGCGGCATACATGCCGGACGAGCTGAAACCGCCGTATGCTTCTTCAGAAACCGCTAACTCATCATAGTCGTAGGAATAGGACGGAGCAGAATAAGAAGTGGTATACCCGCTGCTCTGCTCCTTGCGGCTATAGGATCCGTTGCCACATGCGCAAAGGCTCAGCATCAGGATGATGCATATCAGAACAGCCAGAATTCTCCCGGTTTTTTTCATAGCTTTATCTCCCTTGTTTTTATAAAGTTTTGTCTTTCTTATCGTACATGAAAAACAACTCAGGATTGTTAATGAACAGTGTACCACAGAAAAATAATTTGTAAAGAAAATAAAAAAACCGGGGTCATCAACCTCGATCGAAAAGATCCATATAAACGAAATAACCCTTGATCATCACATCTTTCACCTGCGACGACCAAGGGTTATTTCTCTGAAATCTTGATATCTAGCATCCTGGTTACCTCACATTCTCATTTGTTCCTGCCGTTATCTTTCCGAAATCCATTCACACTGCGCTTCTCATTTTCATTTTATTCCCTTAGGCGGGATAACCAATAGCGAGGAGAACATTTCCTGAAAGTCTGACCTTTCGCGGCTTCTTATTTTTAGGAAGTATTACCTTATTTATTGTGTCTATATCATAGCAGGTTCTTTGGACTAAAACAATTGACAGAATAGCCAAATTTTTAACAACGGATTTGTGCAAAGTCACTAATTTTAACTGAGAAAAATTATTATATCTTGACTTTTTCAGTTATTTGTACTAGAGTTAAAGTGTTGGGGCTGCAGAAAAGCTTTTCTGCAGCCCCTTTTTTGCATATACGGATAAAATTACAGGATATGTGCGCAGGCGGGATCAAAGGAAATGTAGGCATTATCCCCAACATCGTAGATCTTCTTGTTGACCGGGCAGTTGTCCGTAATCTTCACCAGGGTATCTCCCACACGCACATGATAGTTCTGGTAGGAGCCCATGAAGCAG
>CACYDX010000119.1 GCA_902773255.1 Oscillospiraceae bacterium | reverse complement strand
GTAAGGCGGAGTATCATCTAAATCCCGATAATCATACACATATGGATCATCCTCTGTGCCATAAACGACATCTTTTTCCTGTAAAACATGACTGTCATCATAGTACTGAATGTGATGGCTCGTAAACGCGATATATGAATCCGTTGACAGATCATAGTAACAGATCCTGCCCTGGGAGTCTTTTATGCAATAATCTCCCTGGCTGTACCATGTGTAATTATCAGAAGCATCCTTCCCGATATAGACCCTCACAGAGAAAGATGAATTGTCCCCTGTGATCTCTGTTCCGCCTATCTCGTCCTGCCACAGCCTCTTTGTGATCTTCAGCGTTTTAACCGCATCTGCATTTATCTCATTTATGTACTTTACTTTTTTACGCTGACTGACCGGGGCTTCTTCGATCGGAAAATCTTTAAGAGTATTACTCACAGGATCTGTATTCACGCCGGTTATCTTATGATCATTATCATAATCATTCAGATAAACTCCGGTGAATACTTCCGTATTGGTCGCGCATTCCTGAATCCAGTATTCAATGTCTTCCCGCCCGAAATTAACAGATACCGTCTCTTTAGGCGACAGCCAGAAAACATTTTCATAGGTGATCCCGTCAATTGTGTAATCCTCAGGATAAACACGTCTGCCGTCTTTATCTCTGACAATTACTCCGGTATCGAGCACGCCGTCAAAGTCCGTGTCATACATAAGGTCGTATACAGGATCCCCGACGAGCACCGGATTAATATTTACAAAAAGCGGAGTATTTTCATCCGCATCCGGCAATAACGGATTACCGCCTGCGTCAACATGATTATTGCTCGCATCCAGATAACTGTAGATCGGATTATTATAGTATATCTGGAACGGGAATTTCCCGCTGTAGTTATCCGATCCTTTTACTTCCTTCTCAAGAAGGACCTCACCCTGTTTATAGGAGGCAAGGTTGAAGCGCATACGAAGATTGGAAGCTCCCGCTCCGCGTTCCATATAGAACATACGCATGGTATGGCTGGAAAAATCTTTGAAAACAGTTCCGCCATTTTCAAAAAATCCGGCATATTTCGTTTCCACACCGTCTACCGTTACTGTTCCGCCATCCAGCCAGGCGTTTATCTGTTCGGTCGTCGCATTGGGATGCTCTTCCAGGTAAGCTGCTCTGAAACGCGCACGAAGATTTGTATGCTCATACTGACCGTTTCCTGTCTGTTCAACAACTTCTCCTGTTGCAAAATTAATGCTTGCATCCAGAGCGGAATGAATACCGCCAAGATCGAGAACCTTGACTCCGTCAACATAAAGCCAGAAATCGTCATCTCCGGAAAATTCAAAGATCAGATCATGGCCCCAGGCATCCTTACCGCTTTCACTCTGCATAAAGGTAGCCGTCATTTCCATGCCAAAGAAATGATCTACATTACCAGTAGTAGCATCTTTTCCCCTCGAAAACGGGATCCCGTACATGGCTGTGCCGTTATTCGGATCCAGAGAAGAAAGATCTCCAGCATGGATATCCTTGTCGTTTATGTATGAAGAAATCGGATACTTAGGTGTGATAGTGTACTCATCCGTCTCTTCATCGTAATCAACAGTATTTGCTAAATCATTGTACGGGAAAAACTGACCGTGGTGAAGAGTCTCTTTTCCACTCTCCGTGCTTGTTCCGAGCTCATCATATACAACGAAATCACCTTTTTGATAAGTCCCGCCACCCGGTCTCGGAATCCCGATCCACGGATCATCATCAGCCCAGATCAGATGGGCAAAGTTCTTTGTGCTGTCATATTCAAAATACCCTGTTTCATTGTATGTGCCGGAAAGAAACGCCTGATTTACCGGGACCGCATTCGAATACAATTCCGACAGGTTATTACCAGTGTGTCCGTTCACAGTTACCTGCGGGTAATCTCCGGTCATATATTTTTCCACAAGGTTCTTCGTACCCGACCACTGCTGATAGGACGTATTTCCAAGAACGTCGACCTGTGTCTGAGAACGATTACTGGAATTGATATTAGAATAGTTCTGCATCTTCAGGGTAATACCGAACTGATCATTATCAACCGTTGAGACCGGGGTGACAGTCTGTTCACCATCATCCGGTGTTATGACCGCTTTGGCAAAATAGAAGTCAGACGCGTAAGACAAAGGAGCAGAACGCATCGCATGCTGCCGGTCCGCATAATCTTCATCGACAAAGATGGAAGCGTATACGGCATTGTCATAATCCCAGGCAACAAGCGTAGAATAGTATTCTTTATTATAGCGTCCGTTTAAATTGAGCCTGACCGCATTCCCACTCAGGAACTCTCTGGCATGCTCAGGATCGTCTGTGCTTTGAGGAGAAATATAATTGATCAACGGTGTTCTGGTATCATTCACCAGATAATAGTTGTAGCTGGGTACGGTTTCTGTATTACCGTCCCCGTCGACATCAACTTCCTTGGTCAATTCTGTAAAGGTCCAAAGCATGGTGTTGGTCTTATATCCCACCCAAGAGAGCGTATCGCCTTTTTCATACGCCCGGATCAGCATCCCGTCATAATCGACGACATAATAATCATACTTGGAACCATTCCATATACGGGTATACAGAATGACCTGATCGCCGTCGTTTACATCATATTCGATATATGTGCCGTCATCCAGAAGCGTGCTGGCAGCTGTCGGTTCGTCAACCACGATACCGGAAACGCTGACTTTTGCAGCTGTATAAACTCTGAAATCATCGTCATGAAGAGTAAGCTTTTCTGCCAAAGACATCCACACAGAATTATCGTTGGCAGTATTTGCAGCGCGTGCAAAGTTACCGGATGATTGTTTAAGCGTGCCGTTCTCAGTACTGAATTTGTATTTATTCGTACTGCTGTTATACGCCACTGTTATTTCGCAGTCAGAATCCGGCTCTTCTACAACCGATACTCCCGACGCTGAAATCTTCAGATATTTTAATGTACCGTTATCATTAACTTTAATATGATAATCAGAATCCGTTCCCGATATTTTTTCAAATATCCACTCCGTGATATCACTCGCCTCAGCGACATAAACATAATCAACACGGTTTATGGTATTGATCTTCACCGCTGTAGAAAGACCTTTCAGTGTGTTCGCATCCTTGGCGCCTGACATCAACGCAACACCGGAAGGATCATTTCCATCCTTGGTATTAATCACACCATATGTCTTAGTATCAAGGTCAACGGTTTCCTTGAGAACAAGATTCACTATCGCTTCATCATCCGCATATGTTCTGACTTTTCCCGTGAATCCCTGATTAGTATAAGTAAGAAAATACTTGGGACTATCGTCAGAAGACTGATATAACACACGGAAGACGCCGCCATCAGCTTCAACAGTGAACGCAGTTCCGTCCGCTTCCCCTGCAAAGCTTATTTTCCCATCGTCAGCCATGTGAAGATACTTTGTTTCTCCGCCGACGTCTGTAGTGATATAGAATGTGTTCGACTCGCTGTTTACAAAAGTATACAGCGCAGCCTGGTTATAGTTTGAAGTTTTTCCGATACATCCATTGGAAACAGTATTCTTAAAGTAATTCCCGCTGTTTTCAATGTAGTAACTGCTTCCATCCAATTCCGAGATAGAAGAAGCTGTGAAGGTAACCACTCCATATACCGAAAACCCGTTTGCAGTGAAACTGACGGTTCCTGTTACAGCTTCCGATCCGGACTTCTTCTCAGTTTCCGGTCCGTCTGCGGAAGCCGCAGGCGTTATAGGAGTAATAATCTCATCTCTGTCGCTCATATGCAAAACGGCAAGATGATCTCCGAGTTTTTCCTCAAGCTCTATGCTTACAGTGACCGAAGCCTTAGGCTGGATCTTTTCCCCATCGGAAAGAATCGAAATATCAAAGAAGCGAACAGACTTCAGATCTCTGTCCTCTTCTGCGAGCGCAGCAGCTGCGCGGTCGTAGTACTCCTGATAATTCTCGGAGTCCTCAAGGATCTCTTCCGCGGACAGTGTGGCATCATCCGGCACCGTTCCGGATTCAAAGGCCACACTTATCTTCCAGGTATCGCCTGTTTTATCTATCACACGGGTCACAATAACCGATGTATAAACATAAGTGGAGAAGCTGTCTGCTGAGAAAGAAAGCTCCTCGCCGCTCTGCTCAACATCTTCCACCAAAGTGCCAACACCCTCATCATCTATATGGACGAGCGCCACTTCAGCGGTTTCACCTGTCTTTTCAACAGGAGCAAAGACCACGGAGATCGGAATCAGAGGCTGGATCTCATCGCCTTCTTTATTTCTGAAGGTGATGTCCACTGCCTTTACCGTGACGACTTTCTTCTCAACGACATTCGCGTCGCTTCCGGCAGATCCCGCCACGGCGGTCTCAACCGCTGAGATTACTTCTTCCGCCTCAACGCCGGTAACGGTCACAGTGGTGTCCTTCGGGAAGGCGCCCTCCGGAGCCGCTATGCTCACGTTCATGCCGTCAACTGTTGTGTTATAAGTAAACTCAGGGTACTCCGTATCCTCTTCTGCCAGTTCCGGATTCTCCGGCAGCTTGGCGTAACCCATTATGGACCTGTCGCCAAGCTCATATCTGTGCGTTGCCACTTCATTATTGACTGCGCCTTCGATCGTGGTGACGATGCCGTTTTCCTCATCGACGGTCAGCACTATGCCCACATGGTCGGAGTTGCCGTCGGGCTCCCAGTTCAGGTCGGGATCCGGATAATCGAAGAATATCAGATCACCGGGTTCAGGAATGTAGCTTTCCTTATCTGCATAAATTCCGAGGTCTTTAAGATCTCTGACCCACCTTACGCAACTGGACTCCCATGGCATACTTGACACCGGGATACGCGCATAGTAGAGGCAGAAGGATACAAACATGGCGCACCAGTCGCCATATACATATTCATAGGAATCGCCGAACCAGTCTCCGTAACGGGTATAGTACCTGACTACTCCGGCTTTATTTTTTAAATAGTTATCTGACTGCCCGTGATAACCGATCTGGCTTGAGGCAATGGTAAGAAGATCCTGCGCCCAGTCTCTGGTATAGACTGTGTCTTTGAACATCCGGTTCCAGAATTCGGGCTTCTCCACAAGTTTGTCATTGCCGGCCATGCGCCAATATTCGCCGTTGCAGATGATATCGTATACGTAAGTGTCTTCTCTTTTTTCGCCGCAGACAGTACATGTAGCTGCGTCCCTTTCATCCTCGGCATCCCATACATGACCTTTGGCCGGGACAGACCCGGTCTCCGTTCCTTTGCAGACCGCGCAGATACGCGTCTGAACGCCTTCCTCAGTGCAGGTCGGCTCGGCAGTGACTTCCCATTCGCCCCATTTATGCTCCGCGAGCGGCAGTTCCTCGGTCTCCGTCAGTTTACACTCTTTGCATGAACGTTTCTTCTCTCCCGGTTCTGCGCAGGTCGATTCTCTTGCTGTCTCCCACTCACTCCAGACATGTCCGATGGCCGGGACGACTTCTGTTTCGACCGCTCCGCAGGCCGCGCAGGTGCGGGTCCGCTCACCGGCTTCGGTGCAGGTTGCCGGGGTGATGAAAGTCCATTCGGGGAAGCTGTGGCCAAGCGCCGAGACAACCTCTGTTTCGACTGTTCCGCAGGCCGCACATGTGCGGGTCCGCTCACCGGCTTCGGTGCAGGTTGCCGGGGTGATGACAGTCCATTCGGGGAAGCTGTGGCCAAGCGCCGGTACCACTTCTGTTTCTACTGTTCCGCAGGTCGCGCAGGCGCGGGTCCTTTCACCGGTTTCGGTACAGGTCGGAGAGGCAATTACCGTCCATTCGGGGAAACTGTGGCCGAGCGCTGAGATGGCTTCTGTTTTAACTGCTCCGCAGACTGTACAGGTATATGTTACGGAACCTTCCGTGGTGCAGGAAGCGGGGACCGTTACCGTACCTGAATCCCAATTGTGGCCTGTGGCGGGAACTACGACAGACTCTTCAAGTCCGCATACGGTGCAGGTATGGATCATGGAACCTGCTTCATCGCATGCTGCAGCGGAGGTGACTGTTCCGTCACCCCAGCTGTGTATATGTTCTTCGGGCGTTGCATCTCCTGCATCGGCATAGGCCGACGAAGGCAGCATGCCTAAGACCATGACGATCGCAAGCAGCAGCGATATCAGCTTTTTTCTTTTAATAAATATCTGCATTTGCATTTCCCTTATCCACTTTCTATGATCCATTTATTGAGGAAAACCTGCAATTCATTGAAATATCATTGTATTCTGTCCGCCCCGAACGCCGTTTCACATCGCGGACAGAAGCGCAAAACGGGCATAGTATTTCTACTTTAATTTATAATCTGATTTATTCTATTATTTAAAGCATTTCCTGTCAATGAAAAATTCATTAACAATAATGATCAAACCTCTATTTGCAGTATCAATTCAGTGTCATTCCGGTGGTATTCTTCCCATTTTAATCATAGCCGTTTAAAGTTTAGCCGGAAAAGAGTCAATAAAAGCGTCAAAAATCGGGACAAAAACGCGCAGTTCGCACATTTCTGTCCCGAAAACTATGAAAAAAACACAAGATAACTTAATTATACATAATCGGAAATTTTTTTAAAATTATGGGATTATTCATCTGTCACTTCGGATGTAAGCCGCTTTTTCTCCTCATCGATCAGGCCGGCTGCGGAAATTTTTTTAAGGCTCTCGGCGCCGCTCTCTGAAACATCGGCAAAACTGTCGAATATTTCCTGCTTTTCGGAGAGCATTTCCATTATCCTCTCATCCACCGAACCCTCACAGAGAAGTCTGTAAACCAGAACGGTATTGAGCT
>CACYDX010000118.1 GCA_902773255.1 Oscillospiraceae bacterium | reverse complement strand
ACATCCGCATGTGCTGCAGAATGCGGGCGTGATTCGGCTAAATGACAGGGATGTCCACTGCATTTACAGCATGGGCAATTTCACCTCAGGGTTCACGAGAACATCTTCAAGGGAGACCGCACTTCTAAGGCTCACTCTGGAGAAAAATGAAGACGGTCAGACAGTGCTCAATGGGGAGAAGTTCATTCCGTGTTATATGTCCCTCAGCAGCAAGTACGGCAAGATGGTCCTCATCCCAAAAGGGGCAAAAGTAAAAGGCAGGACTGCAAAACTTGCAAGACATTACAAGAAGATAATGAAACATCTCAGTGTCATACAATAAAATGAAGATTCTGATCATCAGGCATGTTGAGTCTGATGATCGATTCAATAACGGAAAGAAGGACCGGATATGAAAGCGATAGTATTTTTGGCGGATGGCTTTGAAGAATGTGAGGGTCTCATAACAGTGGATATCCTGCGCAGGGCCGGAGTAGAGACGATTATGGCATCGGCAATGGACGGACTGCAGATCGATTCGTCGAGACATATAAAAGTGATGGCAGATGTGATGGCGGCAGATGCCGACTACGACACGGCAGACCTGATCGTACTGCCGGGAGGAAGACTCGGAACAGAAAACCTTGGCGCAAATGAGGTGGTCGTTGCAAAGTGCAGAGAGTTTGCATCAGATAAGCATCTGGCTGCGATCTGCGCAGCTCCGTCGCTGCTGGCCGCGCTGGGACTTCTTGAAGGCAAGAAGGCGACCTGCCATCCGGACTTTGAAGGAGTGATGACACGCGCAGAGCTGACAGACAAAAGCTTCGTAACAGACGGCAACATCACAACAGGCCAGGGCCTCGGTGCGACTTTCGATTTCGCATTTGAACTGGTGAGGCTGCTCGTCGGCGAAGACATGGTAGAGCAGATCAAAAAAGCTATCTGCTATAGGTTCTGAAACACAATCAGCATCTGATGCAATCAAAACGGCCAGGCGCCACAGGGCAACCCAGTCGTTGTCTTTTTAATATATTCGATAATAGATACCGTTCAATCCATCAATAGACATCCCACTCGTCATACCAGTCGGGATCCTTGTATGTTGCAGGCCATTTCGTGCCCTTCTTGTATTCACTTCCGTCGTTCCAGGCAACACCCTTATAGGTCTTTCCGTCATACTTGAAACGGTAGTACAGGTTGAATGTCTCACAGTTCCGGTACGTTACATTTCCCTTCACATTGAAGTACACCAGCTTCGATTTGCCCGGTGCGATTGAAACAGTCTTGCTGAGCGAAATGTATCTGTCGAATGTCCTGTAGTTGAACTGCTTGATGTCGATACCCGACGTGATATAAAGGGGCCTGGATCCGTTGTTCCTGAACTTTACGATGAAGCGGTTGGTCCCGGTATCGTAGTCGTACACATATGCGCCGAAGTCAGGTCTGAGGCGGTAAACCTTTATCTTGCACTTCTTTGTATATCCGTTGCGCGTTATCGAGATATAGCAGGTACCCGGTTCAACAGACTTTACGAGGCCCTTGGAAGATACTGTGGCAACCTTTTTGTTGCTTGTCTTCCACTTGATTGAGCCGCTTCCTCCTGTGACCTTGAGCTTTACTGTTTTGCCTCTTGCAAGTTTTACTGAAGTCTTTGAAAGTTTGATCGGTTTTACAGTGACCTTGCAGCTGTATTTCTTGCCCTTGCATTTAGCTGTTATGGTGCAGGTGCCTGGCTTCTGTCCTGTTATCTTGCCTGCTGATGATACTGTAGCGATCTTCTTGTTTGAAGATGACCAGCTGACCTTTGCCGAAGCAGAAAGAAGCTTGTTTGCATAGGTCTTAGTTATATACAACGAAACTGCCTTTTTCTTCAGCTTAGGAATGATCGTTACTTTGCAGGAAGCTTTTTTACCGCTGACAGTATTTGTCACGGTGACTGTTACAATCCCGGCTTTCTTTGGCGTGAGCTTGCCGTTTGCATCGACTGCCGCGATCAGAGTGTTGCTGCTCTTCCATATGAGCTTGTCCTTGATGGAGCTCTGTTTCGTCAGGGTCAGCTTGACCGGCGTTGTTCCGTATATCGTACGGCTTGTTTTTACGAAGGCGAGCCCGTCATACCTTCTGACCCTGACAGTGCACTGCTCGATTGAGCCGTTAAGCAACGCAGCTGTTATGGTGCACTCTCCGGCACCCTTTGCTGTGACAGTGCCTTTGCTGACTGTCGCGACGTTCTTGTCTGAAGATGACCAGGTGATAAGGCTTGCCGCACCGCCGTCTGATGTGAAAGCGACCTTCTGCTTATCCCCGGCGTTCATTTCGTAATATGTTTCGTCAAAAGCAATCGTTTCCGGAGCAGGTATGCTGTAGATCTCAGCATCAACATAGGTGCAGTCTGTGAAATCTTCACCGCTATAGACGCACCATACAGAGATCTCGTAGTCCTTACCCTCTGTGAAACAGCTTCTGTCAAAAGTGACAGTTCCGCTGCCGTCTTTCAAAACGACTTCTTTTACGGTGTCATTGTATTCATCAAGATCCTGTTCAGCTTCCGAATCCCACAGGATGACTTCTGCCTTGCACTGATCTAAATCATCAGTCCAGGCGGCATTGACAACGGCCTTATAAGTTACCGTGCCGTCATAGGTAAAAGTGTGAGAACATTCCCAGTTATACGAGCCATTATCGTTGAGCGATGCTTTGAGCAGAGTAGCGGTCTGTTTCTGAATCACATTTACATCACCATTGAATGTGTAACCGCCAACTGTTGCAGTCAGAATGGTCTTCCCGGCCGAAACTCCGGTGATATTTCCGGCGGGATCAACGGTAGCGATGGATTCATCTGCGATAGAGAAAGATATATTGCCTCCGAGTGCATCCGTTACTGCCTTGTCGATAACAACAGCCTTTGAGGCACCGACACGGAGGTTTGTTCTATTCAGTTCGCCTTTCAGGATCGTGAAAGGGAATTCCTTAGTACCGGAGTAATTATCTCCCTGCAGCATTATAGTCGCTGTTGCTGTTCCGGCCCTGTCATTATCCGCAAACTGGATCGTATAATCTGCATCCTGTGTCAGAACGCTTCCCTGAGAGTCCTTTACAATCAGCGCCGGGGTTACTGTCTCATTGTTATATGAGATGTAAACAGCAGCTTCGTTATCAAAGCTGACGTCGCTGATCATATAGACCGGCTCTTCAGCAAGGACTTTACCACATTCGGAGCAGAGCTGCTTTCTGCTTCCGTCTTTACCAAAAGAGGCTTTTTCTACGACCCATTCCCCTGCGCTGTGTGTATGTGCAGGCTCCGGATCAGAAGACTCAGAAGGCTCGGCCGGATTTTCTGAGTCTCCATTGGCATCATCGATGACGGCATCTGTTGGCAGATCTTCGTTTGCGGCTGGTTCAGTGTCGTCTGCGAATGTAAACGAAACCGAGCTGAACAATATTGCAAGTATCGTCAGCATGACCAACATTTTCTGAATGGATCTCTTCATAAAACGACTCATAGGAATAATACCTTTTTATATGATTATTACTAGTATTTTAGCAAAAGAGACAGAGCAAGTGAAGCAAACACCTGTCTGATAGGAATAAGAAATGAATTCATAAGGGCAGTTTTTCATCTTAATGTAAAGTTGGTATGTTGCAATCAGCTTTGAAAATGTTATAGTAATATCTTGAATATGTATGTGACAAAATGTTCGCTTTTAAACAGAATACTGAGCATAACACTGATGACGTTACTGGCATTGACCTGCTTTCCGGCGCTGCCTGCTGTTTCGTATGCTACAAGTTCATCATCAGTCAGGATAGGGCATGCGGTATATGGCGAGTCAGGAAGCCTGAAGGGCAATAAGGCAGGCGACAGAAGAGGCCGTGAAGTATTCGTCGAGAACTGGACATACAGCGTGCTCGGCATGTCAAGATATCACTGGAAGTATGTGCTCAGATGCAAGGACCACGACGTTGCCAGGGCACTTGCTGCTGACATGAAGGCCATCTGTGCAAACGACAACATCGGATATGATCAGCGAAAATCAGACAACACGACTCTTTATAACGAGGCCAAGGCTAACGGATGGAATATATCCGGTATAAGCAACAAATGCGAGACTACATGCTCGAATGCGATCTCGGTATGCCTCAACGCAGAAGGGATAAAGATATCAAAGAGCTGGCATACGAGCAGAATGAGACGTGACCTTGTGAATACAGGTATGTTTGAGTGCTATAAGTCAGATAAATACGTGAAATCGCCATCTAAACTCGTACCCGGAGACATCCTGCTAAAACCGGGGCATCATGCGGCGATGGTGGTTGAGAGCGATAATCCATTCACATATAAGCTGACTTACCTTAATCATGAGGGCAAGACTGCGCATGCAAGGATAGAAGAGAACAAGGACGTTCTTATCAATCCGAACAACAGCAGTGAAATATCATATATAAAGATGGACAGCGACAAGAATCTGGCCGGAGAGGTTCCTTCACTCAGGAACTATAAGTTTATTGGCTGGAAGAAGACAGGCAGCCGGACGTTTATTGCATGTTATAAGGCTGAGCATCAGGCCCTGAAGATACGATCAAAAAAAGTCAGGATATAAAATAAAAAGCAGGCAGTAGTGAGAGAACAGCATTTGAGCGCTTCCGCTCGTCGTGAAGAAAACAGAAAAAGGAACAGAAGAAAGAAGATATTTCTTCTGTTATTTATAATCGCGGTGATCGCAGGGATTGCTGCAGAGGTTTTCGTACTGATGAACATGGTGTCAGTCGACAGGCGCTTTGTACGCGAGGTGGAAAGAAGCGTGATCGAAGGCTGGTCTGCCGGCCGAGGCGATCTGCAGCTTAAGGAGAGCGGTGCGGTCACCGATGTTTCGTTTATAGATGAGGAACTTGAAGCCGCAGAGGAATTCGCTAACAAATCATATCAGGACAAAACACTCAAAAAGCTGGTTCGCCGTTACGTGAACGACCTCAGAGAATGCAAGAATGCTGCGGCAGCTCATGACCCGCTGACCGACAGCGATTCGTTCTGGAAAGGATTCGGCATTGCGTATACCGACAGACTCATAGTGCTGAGGAAACTGTATACCGGCGATTATAAAATGGGCGATAGCTGGGAAAAATATCCTGAACAGCTGAATGAGGTGCTGCTCAAGGGTTGGCTTGCAGATAAAGCATCAGGACTGCAGTTCAAGCGCGTAAAAGGAAAAGACGGATCGGATGCATTCAAGGCTTCGCTGAAAAACGACTCCGGTTTCGATATCGAATATCTCAACCTTGATGTCAGTGTATATAATAGCAAGGGAAACCTTTCCGGGGATGTAAAGGTATATGAAGAGGATATAAAAAATGGAAGTACTGCTGAGCTTGTCTTCTATTTCAGCGGCAACAAGGCTGCAACATACCGTATCGTCGGAGCAGACTGCGCGGGAGTTTCTGCTGAGACCGAATAAGACGAAGAAATCGAAGGGTATAAGAAGAAACAAACACTAATAAAGAGGAGAGGCTTTAATGCCTCTCCTTTGCTTTTTCTCCGACTGCTTGGACGATCCTGTCGTGAATCTTCCGGCTTGGTTTTTTAGGACTTGTGTTGTAATCCCTGCTGAGCGGTACGGGTGCCCACGGATGTTCTTCCATCTGCTCTTCTACGTTGTTATAGCAGTAGAACGGTATGTATGAATTTTCTACTATTTCAATCTTTCCGTTTTCATCCTTCTGAAGTTCGAGATATACGAGCAGTGAATCCCTGTTGCCCGGGATCTGCTTCATCTTCGCCTGAAAATTACCCACTGAGTAGTAGCAAGGCACGACCCTGCCGTCTTTTGTGGTGATATCGTCATATACCTGGACGATATGCGGGTTGGATCCGACTATGAAATCAGCTCCTGCATCTGCCATGCCCTGTGCCAGTGTGCGCTGATCGTCTGTTATGTTCCTGAAGTTCTTAACGCCCCAGTGCATGTAGGATATCACATATTCGGCACCTGCCTCGCGGCATGACCTGACATCTCTGCACGCTTTCTCGTAAGAATAAACGTGCAGATGAGCTTTCTTTTCTTTAGCTGACCAGCCTGCGTCTTTTCCGTTGAAGCTGGTCTTCTGCGACATATATGCCAGGAAACCGACCTTGATGCCGTTGACATCGGCTATCATGAACCTTGGATCATCTTCGGAGCGGAAGACACCGGTATAAGGGTACTCATAGCGCTCTACCTGTTCGATCGTATCCATTAGAGCTCTGACTCCGCCGTCGCAGTTGTGGTTGTTTGAAAGAGTGACTGCATCAAAGCCGCCGTATCTTACAGCATCAAGATATCTCGACGGAGCGTTGCAATTATTTTTGTTGTCTATGTAAACTTCATCTATCATGTAAGGCCAAGGTGATGCAAGAAGGGTTTCCAGATTCGCAACGGCGAAATCCGATTGTGCAGTGACCGGCCTGACGTACTCGAAACTGCTACTGAAGTCCCAGCTGCCGTCGGCTGTTGCCTGCTTTCTCATCTGTCCTGAGCCACACATAAGATCACCGACCATCATGATGACAGCTTTGCCATTTGCTTCGGAATCAGGGTTCTTCCAGACACCGGCGGTTTCATCATAGTGGAAACGTTCGCTCTCAGGCATAATAGGCACGGTAGGTTCGCGGTCGACTATTACCTCAGAAAAGCATTCCTGCCCTATAGATTTGCTTGTGCACCTGATAGTACACGTACCGGCCGAGACTGCCGTGATAGTTCCGTCGTCTGTGACCGTTGCGATGGAAGGATCACAGCTACTCCATACAGCATCTTCAGGCTCTCCCCAGCCATACGAAGCCAGGATTTTCCTGGTACTGTCTGAATACATATATGTGACCTTTCTTTCCGGCCTCATATCACTGATAAATTCAGCTTCGACAGGCTCCGTCCTTTCGCTGAAGAGCTTTTCACCGGCATCTGTGGTGATATAGCTCCGGATGCTGTAAAAAAGGGATTTTACAGCATGATCGAAATCATTATCAGTGTAATCGCCACATTTGCGCGTATCTATCCGGGCTATGCATTCATACGGACCGCCTGCACTGTAAGCTCTGAACACTTCGTATCCGTTTGCTCTCTCGGGCTTTTTCCAGTAAAACTCAACACCGTCGCGGCTTATTTTACTTATTTTAGTACCATAAGGCATCTCTGCTCCGCTGTCGCTGCTGACAGCATCTTTTTTAGCGCAGCTTTCCTGTGGAGCGCTGCCGATGATGTTTTTGATCTTCTTTTTAAGTGAATCCAGCATGGTATCATTCTCCTCTGCATTTTTTATAGCACTAACATTTTATAATCATGTACCGTCACCGTCAACTTCTCCGACAGACAATCCCCGTCAGTTGACCCCTGCGTTTCTGTTTGTGTATAATTAAAAAGTTAAATAAAGCAGCTTGGAGCACTGAAAGGCAGTTATGATGGGTATATTTGACAAAATCAAGAATGCAATTGGTAAAAGTGAAAAAGTTTCAGCGGTTGATGAAGCGCCTATACACGTCCTCGGACCTCTTGAAGTACGCAGGAAGACGACTCTAAGGGAAATCTGCGACGGTCTCGGCATTGCCGTGCCAAAAAAATACCAGGCAATTGCTGATGAAGAAAGGGGGCTTTCTTTCAGATCAAAACGCACACACAAAGGCGATATATGTCTGATCATCAGGTCCGGAGAGGATTTCAGGACAAAGGCGACTCCGACATCGGAACAGTACAGGATAGCGATCGAAAATGGAGCCTCTCTGATCATAATGGGCAAGGAAAGCTTTGAAAAAGCAGGGCTGGATGAAAGCGAATTCCCGGTGATTCTAATAGATAAACTCAATAAGAGGGTTGCAAAATATATTGCGACTCTCAGAGACCGTCAGCGCGGCAAGGTCGTCATGCTTACGGGAAGCATCGGAAAAACGACTACAAAGGATATGTGCGGAGTGATTGCAGAAAAGTATTTTGATGCTTTTGTAAACAAGCGCAATACCAATACTCCGCATCAGGTCGTAAAGCATCTTTTTGAAAATTCTCTTCATAGTTATGATATCTATGTTCAGGAATGCGGTGCAGGATACTGGGGTTCTGTGGGCTTCTCTGCTGAAATGCTAAGGCCTGATATATTCATCCTCACAAACATTTACGGGCACCATCTTCAGGTTTACAAAACAATGGAAAATCTCTTTAATGACAAAGCACATGCTGACATGGTGATGCCTGAGGACGGAGTGATCATAACCAATTATGACGATGAGATGATCCGTGCACACAAGTTCAGACACAAAGTGGTATCGTTCGCAATCAACTACAAAGATGCCGATTATATTGCGACGGATATTCACCAGGATCTCGAATTCCTGAAATTCAATATCTGTGAAAAAGCCACTGGTGATTCGATCCCTGTCAGTGTTCAGATACTGGGAGAACATAACGTATATAACATCCTTGCAGCGTTCATAATGGGACGTCAGATGGGACTCAGCAATGAGCAACTTCAGAATGCTCTCGGCGAATATCATACGACCGGAGTAAGGCAGAATCTTTCTAACGTGGGCGGCGTTCATCTCAATATGGACTGCTACAATGTAGCGGAAGAGTCGCTCATGTCTATGCTGAAAGCCGGAGAAAAGATGCAGCTTCCTGAGGGCAGCCGCAAACTTGCCCTTATCGGCGGAGAAAACAAGCTTGGCAAAACTATAGTGGAAAGAAGTGTAAACTTTGGCCGCAGCATTAGTGACATAGGTTTCGACAAGATACTTTTCTGCGGGAGAGAGGGCGGATCATGCCAGAAATACGGCGATGCAGAGAACGTTATGAAAGGATTCAAGGAATCTTCTGAGATTCCTTGCGAGCTGAGCATGGACGTCAACAGCATGACAGATTTCCTCAGGAGAGAGGTAAAACCGGGAGATCTTGTCATGGTAAAAGGTATATACAATCTCGATATGCCTATAGCGGTAGACCGGGCATTCGGTACATCGTATTCATACGGACTTTCAGTATATAAAGAAGAGATGGAGACGATAAAAGAAAATGGATATGTGCTGAATCTCATTCCGACACTCGGATGTGTAGAGGTAGTATCGGCACCGCTGAATGAGGGCAGGCTTTCTATTCCTGATGTTGCAGGCGGCTATGAAGTCTTCAGGATCGCACCTAAGATGGCGAACCGTAACAGCTCTGTTACAGAGGTGGAATTTGGCAGCAAAGTAATGAACATAGGCGAAGAAGCGTTTGCAGGATGCAGGAATATACAGCGCCTGTTGATTCCAGGCAATGTAAAGGTGATAGAGGAAAGCGCATTTGCGGAATGCACCGGACTTGAGGAAGTAATAATCGAAAACGGAGTTACTCACATCGGGGCAAAAGCATTTGCAGGATGCAGCAGTCTGAAGAAAGTATCCATACCGGAAACGGTAGGATATACAGCTGATGACGCATTTGAAGGCTGTGAAAGTCTTAAATAATGACGTAAAACGAAAAAGCGGTCTGCTCTTATGAGCAGACCGTACTTTTTTATGGTTCACTTTGTTTTTCCTGTTCTTCAGAATCTTCCTTCTGACTGCTCTTATCTGAAAGACGAGACAGTTGGATATAACCGGTTTTATCCTCGCCAAATCTGATGTAGCAGCAGCTTTCACCTGTATCACTCCAGCTACAAGGTGTGACATACTCCAAGGTAACAGGGTCATCGGTATAAAGACGCACCCCGTCCATTGGACTGTTGAATCGGATATCCTTATAAACCTTTACACCAGTGGTCCATGGCGAGACCACATACATTGTCTTGCCGATAGGCACAGGCTCAGAGTCGGGAACAAAGCTTTTAGCAAACAGGAAACGCTCGTAATACCTGCCTGAGTTCAATTTCATTATGCCTACACAGCCGATAGTGCTTACAGAATGGATGAATTCTTTGTTACCGATGTAGATTCCTACGTGATCGCAGTCACCTTTCACCTTGTCGTTGTCATCAAAGAATACAAGATCACCGGGCTGCAGTTTGCTAAAATCAGGTGAACCTTTGCATACAGTCTTTGCTTCAAAAGGGCCACTCTTATCTGTATAAAGGAGTCCGCCGGTCTTCTGCGCACTGACCCCGTTTGAAAGTCTGTAATTGGGAACATATTTCTGCATAACCCTGTTCAAAACATATGATGTGAATCCCGAGCAGTCGAAACGCATACGTCCCTGACTGTCGAGAGAACCGGGTTCGATGTCTCTTGTGTTTTTATAAATAGTTTCTTTGGTCCTTATCTTGAGTGCGTCCGAGACGATATGCTGTCTTATATCAGAGACCGGAAGATTCTCATACTTTGAATTATCAAGACCTTCAGCAGTAAAATACTTCACATTCGCTTTTACATATTTATAATAAATGGCTCCTTTGTACTTAAGCTTGACCCACTGGGACGACTTGCGCGGCGCTATGGATTTTGAAACAAGGACTTTTGCCTTGTATGGAATGGAAATACTTGCAGAGTCAGAAGCTTTTTTTGT
>CACYDX010000117.1 GCA_902773255.1 Oscillospiraceae bacterium | reverse complement strand
CTGCAGACGCGCACGCATCCTGCAGCATTTTGTCTATGCTTTCCTTTGCAAGACGGATCATATTGGACATAATCAGATAGCTCCCTGTTCCTTAACATCTATTATGAATCTGTTTCTCATGGCAACGAGATGCTCCATGTTGACCACATAGTCTATCTCGAGCTTTCCGCCACCGGCGCCGAGATCATTTCTGACCTTTCTCGTGTCGATGCCGAGACGGGCAGTCCCATACGGCGTAGTATAGAGAAATGCATCTTTCGTGCCTTCGCGAAACTGCATGCTGGAAGTAACAAAGCCCTCCCTGTCTATAACCACACCGTCGTCGCTCACCTTGAAAGTGGTAAGCGTTCCGGGCATACCGGTAACTTCAGATTCCATATATGAAAGGCGGCAGCCGTTCTCATCAATGCTCATAACGCCATCGGTCATAAAATCGAGAGTTTCCGAATCCGGCTGGTCATATCCGTGGACGCTGCGGATGGATATGAATACCTCTTTCTGTTCCATAATCATTGTCTCCGTAAAAGGTTCTGAATTTGCATGTCACATAATATACAGCATAGCACAGGCGATTACAAGTTCTTTTTGACCGCCGAACAGGGCTGTGGTATAATCCCTTTCCGCGGGATATGAGTTATATGAAAGGAAAAACGGCTATGCATGATGAGCTTACAAAAACTGATATAAAGAAAATGCAGGAGGAGCTCGACTACAGGACGAACGAGCTCATGCCTGAACTTATTGAGGAAGTCAAGCGCACAAGAGCTTTCGGAGACCTCAGTGAGAACTTCGAATATAAAGCTGCAAAACAGGCGCAGAACAAAAACAGGAGCCGCATACGCTATCTTGAAGTCATGATAAAGACCGCCCGCGTAATAGATGACAGTTCTGAAGATAATGAAGTGGGTCTGTTTGATATAGTGGAGATCTACATCCCCGAGGATGATGAGCGACAGACCATACAGGTGGTCACCACTGTGCGCTGCGATCCGAGAAAAGGGCTCATAAGCAAGGAATCACCCTTCGGCATGCAGGTGCTCGGCAAACATGTTGGTGACAGATTCACTGTAAAGGTGAGTGATGCATACAGCTATGAAGCCGAGATAATCTCCATAACCAAAACTGAGGATGACGGTTCCGCACCTCTGCTCGCATTCTGATGTTTATCAGCTGTATTCTACCTTATTAATAATTAACAAACAGTAAATTCATCTGATACTCCGGTGCAGTTATTTACTTTTCCGGCTTTACATTATATAATCATGCTGCGCCGCACCCGGTAAAGGGGCGACAGCAGGAGGTATAAAAATGAATAAGAACTCTGTCAGCACACGTACACTTGTCGGCGTGGCACTCTTTACGGCCATAGTCGTTATACTCCAGCTTCTCGGTTCATTTATCCGCTTCGGGCCCTTCTCCATCTCCCTTGTTCTTATTCCCATCGTCGTGGGAGCCGCTCTCTACGGTCCCGGCTGGGGTGCGTGGCTCGGCTTTGTATTCGGCATGGTAGTGCTCCTGTCAGGTGACGCCGCACCTTTCCTTGTTGTAAATCCCATAGGCACCGTCGTTACAGTCCTTCTCAAGGGAAGCCTTGCAGGTTTTGCCGCCGGTCTTGTTTTCAAAGCACTGGAGAAAAAGAATGTCTGGATCGCAGTTATCTGCGCTGCAATAGCCTGCCCGGTGGTAAACACCGGAATATTCCTTCTGGGCTGTCTGCTGTTCTTCCTGCCCACTATAAGCGGTTGGGCTGAAGCCATGGGCTTTGAAAACGTGGGCACTTATATGATAGCAGGCCTTGTGGGAGTCAACTTCCTTATAGAACTCCTTGCGGATATTGTGTTCAGTCCGCTGATCCTCAGGCTTATAAATCTCGGAAGAAACAGGCCGCAATATACTACATGATCAACGTCATAATGAACGTTCGCAGCTGCTTTTCATTCTGAAAGCAGCTGTTTTTATTTTCTTGTAAGATGTTTCACGATGGATTATACTGTACGCAAAACAGGGACCGGCATGAAACGGAGGCTCGTATGAAGGAACGTTCCATACTGAAAAACAAATACTATCTGTATCTTACCGAATTCTTCGCCGGAGTGTCCGTCATGGCCGTTGAACTCGGAGCAAGCAGACTTCTTGCACCGTATTTCAGCTCATCGCAGATAGTATGGACAATTATAATCGGCACGATTATGATCGCTATGGCGCTCGGAAATCTTTACGGCGGAAGATCGGCTGACAAAAATCCTGATCCGGACGTGCTCTACAGGAGGATACTGGTTGCCGCAGTCTGGATCGCAGCGATACCGGTTGCCGGTAAGTATATAATTCTCGGAGTATCCGCCCTGCTGATATTCGCGATAAACACGAATTTCCTCATAATAGCAGCTTTCGTCTCCTGCATGATAATCTTCGTTTTCCCTCTATTTCTGCTCGGTACGGTGACGCCTTCCCTGGTCAAATACACGATCGACAGCCTTGACGACAGCGGCCGCACAGTAGGTATGCTGAACGCCTGCAATACGATAGGCAGCATAATAGGAACTTTTCTCCCCACATTCGTAACGATCCCCACAGTCGGCACCTCGGTGACCTTCCTCATTTTTTCAGGTATACTGTTCATTATCGGGCTCATATACTTCATAAGCTCGAAGCATTTCGGAAAGACCTGCATCATCACCCTTGTCCTCTTTATCTTTTTCTCCGTATCCGGCAGATCAGATTCCTTCGCTTTCTGGGAAAGCGGGCTTCTCTATGAGGGTGAATCAGTTTACAACTATCTGCAGGTGAAAGAGGACGATGAAAAAACCATTCTCGCCACAAACGTTCTTTTCGGAGTACAGTCCGTGAAGATGAAGAGCGGCAGCCTCACCGGTATGTATTACGACTACGCTCTGGCTGCGCCGGTGATGGCATATGACGGCGAGCCTCTGGACATACTAGTT
>CACYDX010000116.1 GCA_902773255.1 Oscillospiraceae bacterium | reverse complement strand
GGCTGAACTAACACCGATGAAAAGGCAGTATAACGAGATAAAGGAGCAGTACAGAGACTGTCTGCTCTTTTTCCGGCTGGGCGATTTCTACGAGATGTTCAACGACGATGCGAAGATCGCCTCACGGGAGCTCGATCTGGCCCTTACCACGAGAGACCGCGGGATAGAGGATCCCGAGGAGCGCACTCCCATGTGCGGAGTGCCGTATCATGCTGCGGAGAGCTATATAGCAAAGCTCATAGCCAAAGGCTATAAGGTGGCTATCTGTGAGCAGACTGAGGATCCGGCGCTTGCCAAGGGTCTTGTGAAAAGGGACGTAATAAGGATCATCACTCCCGGTACTGTTACCGAAAGCTCCATGCTCGAGGAATCCCGCAGCAACTATATCTGTGCCGTTTGCCTGGATGTGAGCAGGGGAGGTGCCGCTTTCTGCGACATTTCCACCGGAGAGTTCTGCTGCTGCGCGTTTCAGGAGGATCCGGCAAACCACATAATAAATGAACTGGGAAGGTTTACACCTAAAGAGGCTGTTCTCTCTCCCGGTGCGGAACAGGATGCCGGGATATCGGAATTTCTTTCCATGAAACTGGATGCCATGCCGGAGACAGGAGCTGAGCGCTTTGATTACATGAGCTGTGCAGCGAGGGTCTGTGCTCAGTTCGGATATGCTGATATCGACAGCTGCGGTCTCGGAGAAAACCCTGCCGCCGTGTGTGCTGCAGGCGCGCTGCTTGCGTATATAGAGGAGACGCAGAAATTCGACATCAGTCATATCGGCCGCATGGATGTAATATCCCGCGGCAGGTACATGGAGATGGACTGGACAACGAGGCGCAACCTGGAGCTGACGGAGTCACTGAGGAGCCGGGAAAAACGCGGTACACTGCTTTGGGTGCTGGACAAAACGGAAACTCCCATGGGCGGAAGACTGCTCAGATCATGGATAGAAAGACCGCTTCTCTCCGCTGTGGAGATACGCCGCCGTCACGCCGCCGTGAACGAACTGTTTGCCGACAGTGTAAAGCGCGGCGAGCTCAGGGTGGCCCTCAAGCCAATAAGCGATCTGCAAAGGCTCGTGGGAAGAGCGGTATACGGCACAGCGGGGGGCAGGGATCTTCGCGCAATAGCCGATTGTGCTGCGATGCTGCCGGAGATAAAGAGCATCCTTGCAGGCAGCAGATGTGCGGAACTTCGTGAGATATCACAGATGGATGCACTAGAGGATATCCGGGAGACCATAGACACCGCCATCTGCGACGATCCTCCCTTCTCCGTACGTGAGGGAGGCATCATAAGAGAGGGTTATTCAGAGGAACTCGATTACCTTAGAAACATCAGGGACAACGGCGCAAAGATGGTGGCGGAGCTGGAGCTTCGCGAGCGGAACAGGACAGGAATAAAGAAGCTGAAGGTCGGATATAACAAAGTATTCGGCTACTACATAGATGTGCCGCGCTCTGCGGGAGACGCGGGTATACCGGATGATTACATCCGCAAGCAGACTCTCGTTTCGAATGAGAGATACATTACGCAGGAGCTCAAGGAGCTTGAAAACACTCTGCTCACGGCAAGAGAGCGCATAAACGATATCGAATTCCGATTTTTCACGGATATACGCTGCCAGGTCGCGGAAAAGGTGGAACGCATACAGGCTACGGCGGACACTCTGGCGAAACTGGATGTATTCTGCTCCTTTGCAGAGGTCGCCGCAAGAAACAACTATACCATGCCCGAGGTTGATACGACCGGGACCATCGAAATAACCGACGGACGGCACCCTGTGGTGGAACAGACGCTCAAGGATGTGCTCTTCGTTCCGAACAGCACCTATCTTAACGACAGTGACGACCGCGTTGCGATTATTACAGGGCCGAACATGGCCGGTAAATCCACGTATATGCGGCAGACTGCACTTATCGTGCTCATGGCTCAGATAGGTTCATTCGTGCCTGCAAAGAGCGCCAACATAGGCATAGTAGACAGGGTATTCACTAGGATAGGCGCTTCGGATGACCTCGCATCCGGACAGTCCACCTTTATGGTGGAGATGATGGAGATGGCTGACATACTGAAATTTGCGACATCGTCCTCTCTGCTCATACTCGATGAGATAGGCCGCGGCACCAGCACATTCGACGGAATGGCCATAGCCCGTGCGGTGCTCGAATACTGCGCAGACAAACGCAAGCTTGGCGCAAAGACCATGTTTGCTACTCATTACCATGAACTGTCAGCCCTCGAAGGCGAACTGAACGGCGTAAGGAACTATAATATAACCGCAAAAAAACAGGGCGGTAAGCTGGTGTTTCTCCGAAAGATCGTCCGCGGGGCGGCGGACGACAGTTACGGAATAGAGGTCGCCAAACTTGCGGGACTTCCCGAGGGCATAATCAGCAAGGCGAAGGGCTATCTTAAGGAGCTTGAGAGCAGCGGAGCCGGACCTGTTTTCTCGGGAGAGCATGAGAATGACATGCAGATAAGCTTTGCGGATGTGGGAACCGATGAGATCGGAAAGATGCTCAGAGAAACTGATCTGAACACGCTCACCCCTATAGAGGCCATGAACATGCTCTTTGAACTGCAGAGAAAGGCAAAGGGATGAATTTCACCAGCAGACTGACAAAAAGCGAGACCATAGCTGCGCTTGCCTGGATACCGGTTCATGTCATCATCCTGCCGCAGATACTCCGTCTGCTGTGCAGAGCGGGTCGGCTGGATGTGACAGCGGCGAATCTTGTGCTCTATGCTGTGGGCGTGGTCTATATGTTTGCTCTTTTGGGGAGATTTCTCAGGAGAGAATTCGATCCGCTCTGTGAAAGGCCCTTTTTCTGCCTGCTGCAGGTGGCGGGATCATATGTTGCCACTATCTTCTTCAATGCCGCTTTCGTTGCTGTTTTACTGCTGATCAGCGGTGAAGGGCTGGTGATGAATCCGAACAACCAGGCGGTGAGCGGACTTGCAGCGGACAGCCCTGGGATAATAAAAGCGACCGGAATATTTATGGCGCCGATAGTGGAGGAACTGATGTTCAGAGCAGGACTGTTCGGCGCATTGCGCAGAAAGAGCAGAGTCATTGCATATGCTGTGAGTATGCTTGCATTCGGCATATATCATATCTGGACCTATATTCCGGAAAATCCTCTCTATCTGCTTTTCATCATTCAGTATCTTCCTGTCTCATGGATACTGTGCCGCTGCTACGAGCAGACTAACACGATATGGACGCCGATATTTCTGCATATGCTGATAAATGCAGTATCCATGAACGTTGTAGAAAGACTGGCCTCGCTATGAATGAAATAACAATAGAGCCTGTTGCAAGGATAAGGACAGATTTTCCGGGCAAGTTCGGCGTACCGAGACAGGCAGGGATAGCCGCGGAGCTTGAGGGAACCATAGAATTCGAGAAGGGATACTCGGACAGGGAAGCTATACGGGGTATAGAGGAATTCAGCCATCTCTGGCTGATCTGGGGTTTTTCGGAAAACGAGGGCTGGTCTCCCACGGTAAGGCCGCCGAGGCTGGGAGGAAATGTCCGAAAGGGAGTTTTTGCAACAAGATCTCCGTTCAGGCCGAACGGGCTCGGCCTTTCATGCGTGAGACTTCTTAGGGTCGAGGACAGCGGAAAAGGCATGCCGAAGCTGGTAGTCGGAGGGGCGGACATGGTCGACGGCACCCCGATCTACGATATAAAGCCATATATCCCTTATGCGGACTGCAGACCTGATGCAGAATCCGGTTTTGCGCCGGACTCCGGCAAGAGACTTGAGGTTGAGATCCCGGAAGAGATAGAAGAAACGATCCCCGCAAATAAAAGAGCCGCCCTGAGGACAGTTCTTTCACTTGACCCGCGGCCGCAGTATCTGGAGCAGGGCGACAGGGAATACGGCTTTGTATTCGCAGGATACGAGATCAGGTTCAAAGTCGAAGAAAACAGACTTACGGTCATTTCGGCGGAGAAAACATAAAACATAAAAGAGGAGCAGCACACAGCCGTGTACCGCTCCTCTTTTATATCCTGCGATGATCATCTGCCGGGAAAGGGATCTTTAAGTTTTATTGTATCAATAAGTGTAATGCCGTATTCAGAGGCTATCGCTCTGCCGGAGTCTATCAGATCCTGATGGAAAACATCCTCGGGACTGTGAGCGTCGCAGCCGATTATCGCGGTACAGCCCTCGGAAGCGGCGATCTCCCAGAATCTCCTGTAAGGATAAGGCCTTCCGGTGCCGAGCCCCAGCATGTTTATCTCAAGGGGCAGGCCGTATTCGTTTGCCTTCCGGCATATTTTCCTCATGCACAGTTCATACTCGTCCGGATCCCCCTCGTGGTTGACTATGTCAGGATGGGCGATATAGGTGAACATCCCTGTCTCTATGCCGCAGATGAGCTGCTCGGTATATTTCTGGAGCACGTCATTGCCGGGGAATCCGCAGTGGACACCGTCGTTCTGGTTATTGGTGAAATGCTGGGCGAGCAGCAGGTATTCTACAGGCCTTGTTTTCAGCTGCTCCATGAGCGGGTAAAACAGCGCCGGGAAATACTCAACCTCGAGCCCGAGATGTATCTCGATCTGATCCCGGTACTCTTTGCGCAGTGAAAGAACGGTCTCACAGTAGCCATCGAGTTCTGATATATCCATTCGGATACCCGGACGTCCGGGGAAATTGGCTGTGCCGGGGTAGGGCGTATGGTCTGAAAAGCCCAGGATCTTTATTCCGGACGCTATAGCCTTTTCCACATATTCCCGCTCGGCAGCTTCCGCCGCATGTCCGCAGCGGAATGTGTGGGTATGATAGTTCGCGATAAGGGGAAGTGACATTTTTACTGCTCCTTTACACCTTTCATCGTCAGGCTGATCCTGTGCTTTGCCTCATCCACCTCCACCACCGCGACCGTAACTATGTCGCCCACCGAGAGCACCTCACTCGGATGGCGTATGTACCTGTCGCATATCCTTGAGATGTGGACAAGACCGTCCTGATGGACTCCTATATCTACGAAAACGCCGAAATCTATAACGTTCCTTACCGTGCCGCGCAGTACCATGCCGGGTTTGAGGTCCTTTATATCAAGAACATCTGTTCTGAGCACGACGGGAGGAAGTTCATCACGTGGATCGCGGCCGGGCTTCATAAGCTCGGAGACTATATCCTTCAGCGTTGGAACGCCTACAGAGCAGTATCCTGCGGCTTTCTCCCAGCCGATGGCTTCGGTCACGCGGCGGAGATCGCCAAGGGAGCCGCTCCGCACGTCATCCATATTGCAGCGGCAAAGCGCAAGCAGCTTTTCGGCAGCGGCATAGCTCTCGGGATGGACTGCTGTATTATCAAGCACTTGGTCGCTCTCAGGGATGCGCAGGAAGCCGGCGCACTGCTCGAAGGCTTTCGGACCGAGCTTCGGCACCTTGGATATCTGCTTCCTGTTTGTGAAGGCACCGTTTTCCTCGCGGTAAGCGACTATATTCTTTGCAGTGGTCTTCGTAAGTCCGGACACCCGCTGCAGAAGAGAAGGAGAGGCGGTGTTTATATCCACGCCGACGGAATTAACACAGTCTTCCACCACGCCGTTCAGCGTCTCCTCAAGTTTTGCCTGAGGCATGTCGTGCTGATATTGCCCTACGCCTATAGCCATCGGGTCTATCTTAACGAGCTCTGCAAGAGGATCCTGCAGCCTGCGGGCGATTGAAACAGCCGACCGCAGATTCACGTCAAAATCGGGAAACTCTTCAGCTGCAAGCTTGGAAACGGAATAGACTGAGGCTCCGGCCTCATTGACTATGGCATAGGACTGGCCGCCTTTCAGTTCATGCAGCAGTTCCACTGTCATCTGTTCCGTCTCTCTCGAGGCGGTGCCGTTGCCTATGGCTATATGTTCCACGCCGTGCTTTTTGATAAGTGCGGCGAGTTTCTTTATGGCTTCCTGTTTTTTTGCCTCACTGAAAGTGGGATATACGACGGAGGTATCGAGCACCTTGCCGGTCGCGTCCACCACGGCAACCTTGCAGCCGTTCCTGTATCCGGGGTCAAGGCCCATCGTCACCTTTCCCTTTACGGGAGGCTGCATGAGCAGGGGCTTGAGGTTCAAAGCAAAATTATGTATTGCACCTTCACTGGCGGTATCGGTCAGAGTGCTCCTGATCTCGCGCTCGAGTGAAGGAAAGATCAGTCGGTCGAATGCATCATCGGCAGCTGCACGGACAAATTCCATGGAGGAACTTCCGGGGATTATAACCTGTCTGCGCACGCGCTGCTGACAGGCCTCTGTATCTACCGAGACGGAGACCTTTAGGAAGCCTTCTTTCTCACCGCGGTTCAGAGCGAGGATCTGATGACCTTTGATGCGCGAGATCTTCTCAGTGAAGTCGTAATACAAACGGTATACGGAATCTTTCTCAGAAGCCGCCTGCGAAACTATGGACCCGGAAGCGGTCAGATACTCACGGAGTATGCGGCGGATCTCCGCGTTGTCGGATATCATCTCGGCGATGATGTCTGATGCGCCGGCAAGAGCGTCTTCAACTGAAGAGACGCCTTTTTCGCTGTCGATGAATCCTTCTGCAAGCTCCTCGGGTGCGGGCGCCCCCTTTTCCTGAGCAAATATCTGCATGGCGAGGGGCTCAAGACCCTTTTCCTTCGCTATGGTCGCCCTAGTACGGCGCTTGGGTTTATACGGGCGGTAGATATCTTCAAGGACGGCAAGGGTCGCAGCCTCGTCTATTGCGGCGGAGAGCTCATCTGTGAGCTTGCCCTGCTCCTCGATAGATCTTTTTATAGTGTCCCTTCTCTCCTGAAGAGAACGCAGGTATTCAAGGCGCTCCACCAGCGTGCGCAGGGCCGTATCGTCCATGCCGCCGTGAAGCTCCTTGCGGTATCTTGCGATGAAAGGGACTGTGTTGCCCTCGTCAAGGAGGGTGATGACATTTTCTATATGCTCGGGCCTTTTATCCAGTTCCCGGGCGAGGATCTGATTTATGGATTCCAATGCGCTGATATCTCCTGAAAAGCAGAATTAAACGGCCGTTTTGCAGCCGTTGCCAATTGTAGCACAGCATGGTAAAATACATCAAGATAAATATCATTACAGATGATAGAATACGACTGTAACGGAGGCCGGGATGACAGAGGACGAAAAGAGAAGAAACGGCATGCTTTTCTGCCCATTTGACAAGGATCTTGTTGCCCAGAAGCTTAAGACACATAAACTGAATCTTGACTATAACGCGCTCTATGAGGATCAGACAGAAGAGCGGGAGCGGATCATTCGCGAAATACTCGGCGATATTGGAGAAGGGACCTTTATCCAGGGGCCGGTGACATTCCATTACGGAAAACACACTCATATCGGGAAGAACGGATTCATAAACTTCAACTTCACCGATCAGGACGACGCCGAAGTTTATATAGGCGATAACTGCAATTTCGGACCGAACGTTACGATAGTCACCCCTGCCCATCCGATGCTTGCGGATGAACGCAGAGAGATGAAGGATCCTTCCGGGAAACCGACATATCTTTGCTATGCCAAACCTGTGAAGATCGGAAACGACGTATGGTTTGGGGCGAATGTGGTGGTATGTCCCGGAGTTACGATCGGAGACGGCTGCGTGATCGGTGCGGGAAGCGTAGTGACTAAGGACATACCCTCAAACTGCTTTGCTGCGGGGAACCCCTGCAGAGTCATCAGGGAGATCACCGAGGCAGACAGCATGAAATATAAGCCGGAGATCACCGGAGAATACTCTGTTATATAAATACCTTCCTCAAAGGAGGACCTATGGACGACAGACTGGCAAAACAGCTTGAATTCGCTGTTACTATAGATAAGGAAAAAAATATCCTGCGGCAGACCCATCTGAGCGGTCACGGCAGAAGAGAGAACGACGCCGAGCACGCATGGCATATGGCCGTGATGGCATATCTGCTCAAAGAATATGCCAATGAGCCGGTCGACATATCGAAGGTCATGATCATGTGCCTGATCCACGATATTGTGGAGATCGAGGCCGGCGACACCTATGCCTACGATGCAGAGGGCCACTTTTCCCAAAAAGAGCGGGAGGACACCGCCAAGGAAAAGATATTCTCATTGCTCCCGGAAGATCAGAAACAGGATCTGATCGCCCTGTTCGATGAGTTCGAGGAGGGAAAGACTGCAGAGGCAAAGTTTGCAAAGGCCATGGATAACTTGCAGCCGCTCATACTGAACAACAGCAACGGCGGCAGCGACTGGAGAGAGCACGGAGTTACCTACGCCCAGGTATACGGGCGGCATTCCGGCACGAGACCGGGCTCGGAAACACTTTTCGAATATACAGAATCGGTAATAAACAGACACGTAGAAGAGGGAAACATCAAAGCAACAGAATAAAGCCGGATGTTTAATACCGGCAGGAGCAGACCGAAATGGAAGAAAAAAAGAAAAACGATATTAAAAAGACTGCGGTGGCGATAACGACCGCAGCTGCACTGATGACATCGGGGCTCTTCAAGGATCCGGCGGAGATAGTTAAAGACGAAGAGGTATATGCGCCGCCACCTCCCATAGTGGAGACCTTTGACAGAGCGCCTGCTGACGATGGGTCTGAGGATGTGACTGTTGAGGAAGAGGATGAGAAGAAGACACCCAAGGACAGGCTGAGGGATATGCTGCTCCGCATGCCGAGAGCAGTAAGGATCATTCTTCTGCTGCCACTGTGGTGTGTGGGAACAGTGCTTATGACAGTGCTGACGCCGCTTTTCAATGCAGTGCTTCCGCCGCTGCTGAACATCGTGATAAGGTGGGTGCTGATAGCGGCGATCCTTGTCGCTCTTGCAGCTGCTGCATGCAAGCTGATCTTCCCGGATATCCCGCTGAAAAAGGTGTTTTCAAAGAAAAACATGCTGTCAGCTGTTATCTACGGAGCGCTTGTCGGTATGTCCGGGTGGGTGCTGAAAGATCTCTATCCGGAGGTCCGGCTGCTCGTCCCGGCTGTATATGCAGGAGCCGCGGCGGTGTTCATCGGGGCATGCCTGCTCACGGTGACCTTCCGCAGAAAGAAACAGGAGACTGCAGGGGCTCAAAAAGAATAATAAAATCATCATCAAGGCCCTCCGGTATCGGAGGGCCTTGATGATTGCAACCTTTAACGGACCGGACTTTCCGAAGTCCGTTTTATGTTGAAGCACGTATTATCAGCTCCGAATTGAATACCACCGGAGCGGTGGATCTGATATCATGGTTGATCCTGTCAAAAAGGATCTCACAGGCCATCTGAGCTATCTGCTCAAGCGGGTAAGTCAGTGAAGTAATAGACGGATTGAAAAGTGTACACAGAGAAGTATTCCCCATCCCGATCACACTTACATCTCCGGGAACCTTAAGACCGCACTCGGTCGCAGCCCTGATCGCGGCAGCCGCGCAGAAATCATCAGCGGCAAAGACTGCATCGGGGCGTGGTCTCCCGCGGAACATCATTTCCACCGAGCTGTAAAACAGATCATATGACCAGCCCTGCTTGAAGGAGATCAGGTATTTAGGATCAAGCGGATGTCCGGCCTCAGACAGCGCATCGCCGACACCGCGCAGACGCTCAAGACTGCTGTGCAGATCCGGCAGCTTCTGAATAAAAGCGATCCTCTTTCGCCCGATGGAAAGCAGATACTTTATGGCCGTCTGAGCAGCCTGATATTCATCAAGCGTCACCCTGGGGAGTTTTTCTGAACTGTATTCCACGCACTGGACCAGCGGATACAGTTTGGCCATCTCTGTCACCTTTGACGAGATAGTGGGGATAGCCAGGATTATTCCTGCCGGCCTGATATTGGAGTAGATATCGACGATTTCTTTCGGTGAATACTGCATAAGCTCTGTGTATCTCCATACAAGAAGCGAGTAATGGTATGATGTGGTTACCGCAGCGATACCCTCTGTTATGCGCGAATAGAATTCAGGATCTGCAGAATCAATGCAGGCAATAATGACCCTCTGAGCTTCTTTTTCCGGCAGCGTCCGTACAGGGTAGCCGCTGATCTTCGCTTCAACAAGTATCCTGTTGTATAATTCATCGGACACGAATGAACCCTTCCCGCTGAGTACGCGGGAAACGCTTGCCGTTGACACACCGCATTTTTCAGCGATGTCCGCAATAGTAACGGCTTTTTTCGTTCTTGGCATGACGGTTAAACTCCTGCTTCCTATTTAAAAAAAGAATAACACATGGACACGAGAATGTAAATATTACATTTGAGCGGTGATAAATTGTAATATTTACATATATTTATAGCTTTTCTATAGAAAGCGACGGAACAAATTATTGATAACAGAGAAATAATCTCGATGTGTTGACAGATAACATCGGATATTCTATAGTTTTTACGGTACCCTTTTAATTAATATTATAAATAAAGGAGATACAGAATGAAAAAAACACTTGCATTTATCCTTGCAGCCATTATGGTCATATCCCTGTTTGCAGGATGCGGATCAAATGCAGCGCCGCAGACCGCAGCACCGGCGCCTGCTGCAGATCCTCAGGCAGCGGCGGATGCCGCAACGGAGACCTTGAGCGGCTCGGGGAAAAAGGTAACAGCCCTGTTCTTTACTCTCGAGGGCGAGTACTTCACCATTTTGGATACGATACTCAAGGAAAAACTGGAGGCGCTTGGCTATACATATGAAAGCCAGTCGAGCAACTTTGATCCGGTAACGATGATCACCCAGATCGAAAATGCAGTCGCAGGTGGTTCCGATCTCATCTGGACATGGCCGCTCAGCGGGGACATCATAGCTGATGCCTGTGCTGCCGCAAGGCAGAAGGGCGTAAAGGTTTATTCATTCGTCCAGGATCCGGGCGAGGCTTCATGCGATGTGTTCCGCGGGACTGATGAAGTGGCCTGCGGAACAAGTATAGGAGAGCTCGTTATCGCATGGGCTGATAAATATCATAAGGATGCCGCCCCTGGCTCTATAAAGACCATTGTATACGGCAATACAGATTCCACTTCTCAGAAGACGAGATTTGAATCTCTTCAGGCAAAGATAGCAAGCGATCCCAGATTCGAGATCCTTGAAGCAGTCGCCATGCAGGACAGCACTGCAGCAGCACAGTCAACCACTGAAAACATGTTTGCGAAGTACGACCAGATCGACTGCATCGCTACTCCGGGCGGTGAATACGCAAAAGGTGTCCTGGCGTATACGCTTTCAGAGGCAAGCCCTGTTAAAGATCCCGCAGCGATGTGCGTTGTGGCGACCGAGATGGATGCCGAACTTGCTAACTACATCAGAGAAGGCTATCTCTTTGGATGCATCATGAACGGCGGAGCCATAGAAGGCAATCTTCAGACACAGGTAGAACAGATGGATAAACTCCTCCATGACGAACCTGTCGATCACTATTCTCCGGTGGACATGGCAAAGATCACAGCTGATAATCTCGACGAGACCGGTTATTGATCAGCTGACACCAAACCGGGTATCACCACGGTGGTACCCGGTTTTCCTGCAATGATATGATAGCGAGGGACACAGGATGCAAGAAATGATTCTTGAAGTAAAGGATATAACAAAAAGATATCCCGGAGTCGTAGCATTGGACAAACTGTCCTTTGATCTGAAAAAGGGCGAGGTGCATGCTATAGTCGGAGAGAACGGAGCCGGGAAGTCAACGCTCATAAAATGTCTTTGCGGCGCTGTCACTCCGGAAGAAGGGACTATTATCATTGAGGGGAAGGAATACTCCGCAATGACCCCGGCCTTGTCGAGAAGCCTCGGGATAGAGGTCGTATATCAGGAACTGAACCTCATAGACGGGTTGACTGTGGCCGAAAACGTCTGCTTCGGCGCAAAATACGGGAAGCTTGTGAACTTTAAGCTCCTTGAGGAAAAAACAAAAAAGGTATTTGACGAACTGAACGTCAGTATCAATCCCAAGAAGCTCGTTCTTGAGCTGTCAACTGCACAGCAGCAGCTGGTTGAGATCGCAAAATCGGTTTCGAAGGAAGTAAAGATCCTCATCCTCGACGAACCTACGGCACCGCTGACGGAAGACGAGACGGAGATCCTCTTTTCTCTGATCGAAAAACTTAAGACCAAAGGCGTTTCCATCATTTACATCTCTCACAGGATGGACGAGATATTCCGCATTTCCGACAGAGTGACGGTCATGCGCGACGGCAAATATATCACTACGCTTATAACAAAGGAAACCAACAGGAACGAACTGATTAAATACATGGTAGGCAGAGAGATCAGCGACGTTTTCCCGAGGACCAGAAAAAGCCTGAACGAACCGATGCTCGAACTGAAGAATGTATGCGGCAACGGTGATTCGGATATCAGCCTGCATGTAAACAAAGGAGAGATCGTAGGACTCGCGGGGCTTATAGGTGCCGGAAGAACCGAACTTGCCAGAATGCTTTTCGGAGCGGATAAAATGAGATCGGGCGACATCCTGCTGGAAGGCGAAAAGGCGGAGATAAAGTCCACAAAAGATGCCATAAACCTTGGTATCGGACTTATCCCGGAAGACAGGAAAAGGCAGGGCGTACTTCTGCAATACGGTATAGACTGGAACATAGCGCTGACACATCTGCCCAGGATCTCAAGTCACCTGGTGGTCAACAGCAGGAAGGTTTCCGAAGAGGCAGACGAATATATAGAAAAACTCAGAATCAAAACACCTAAGAGGAATCAGCTTGTTCAATTCCTCTCCGGAGGAAATCAGCAGAAAGTCGTACTGGCAAGAACACTTGTAAATGATTCGAGGCTGCTGATATTCGACGAGCCGACAAGAGGCATTGACGTTGGAGCAAAGGCTGAGATATATAAGCTGCTCGATGATCTTGCCTGCCAGAGCAAAGCTATTCTGATGATCAGTTCCGACATGGAGGAGCTGATCGGGATGTCAGACAGAATCTATACATTGTGCGAGGGCAGAATTACAGGAGAACTCCACAGAGAAGAGTTCAATCAGGAAAAATTGCTGGCACTGATGTCTGCTGAATAAAGGAGAGACAGAAATGGGAAAATCGATCAGAAGAATAGTTGAAAAATACTACCTGTTTATACTTCTTGCACTTTCGATCATATTTTTCGCGATCGCAGCGCCGAGATTTTTTACGGTACTCAATCTGACAAACATTCTGGTGCAGAATTCATATCTTATAATTGCTACGATAGGTATCGCAATGATAATGATATCTTCCGGCGCCGATCTTTCAGTCTCGTTCCAGATAGGTATCCTGAGCGTTCTGCTGGGCAAGCTGATGACGAAGGCCTCTGTTCCGGTGGTGCCATCCCTGCTTATCACGCTTGCGGTCGGTGCGCTGCTTGGCTCAGTGAACGGACTTTGCGCAATAAAGCTCAAAGTACATCCTATGGTGGCAACGATGGCCACCATGACGATATATCAGGGTATTGCATATGTCTGGTCAAATTCCGAGACGTATTTCAATTTCCCGGCTGCATTCAAAAAAATAGGTCAGGGTTATATCGGACCGATCCCAATCTGCGTAATAATAATGCTGGTGGCAGTTGCGATAGGCTACTTCATTCTTAACAAGACTTATTTCGGGCGATATGTCTATTCTATCGGCGGGAATGAAGAGGCAACGAGACTGGCCGGCGTCAACACAAAAAAGGTCAGACTTCTCATATTCCTAACCGCAGGTCTGTTTGTGGCGGTTTCTGCGATAGTTCTTACCGCACGTACAGGCAGCGCCAACGCCTCCATCGCAGCTGACGCCATGTTCAGCTGCTTCACTGCATGCATACTCGGAGGCATCTCCTTTTCAGGAGGCGGCGGCAACATACTCAGTGTTATTGTGAGCGTGCTCGTTATAGGAGTCATTGCCAACGGTATCCAGATGATGGGTGGAACTATCTATACTCAGTACATCGTGAAAGGCGTACTGCTTGTTGGAGCGATAGCATATGATAACTACCAGAAAGCTCTCAGGATGAAAGAGGACTGACACTCTGCAAGGAAAAACTGAATAATCGAGAAAGGCCGCAGCTTCAGCTGCGGCCTTCGTCTTTTCATAAGTGGGTACAATTAATCGTCCACTATGTTCTTTTTCCATTTCCCGGAGAAATAGAAGAAGAGGAATATTACAAACGGAGTGTAGCCGGCAAGCGCGTCGCCGAGCCAGAAACCCATGTGCTTCATGCCGAGGCCAAGTCCGAACAGGATCGCCAGGCCCAAACGCATAACGATAGCATCCAGAATGGCACATAGGAGGTTGACCTTGTAATTGCCGGAGCCGTTTATAAGTGCGTTTGACGGGGTGCGCACAGCAGCGCCGTAGAAAAGGAGAACTCCTATCGGAATATATGTCAGGCCTATGGATATAACATCGGGATCAGTGGTGAAAATACTGAACAGCTGCTGCGGGAAAAATACGAGCACCGCGGAAAGGACAGTCCCAATAAGAAGGGACAGGAGCATGACCGTGCGGATTATTTTCGGGACCCGTTCATAGTTCTTCGCGCCGAGGTTCTGGCCGATCATGGTGGACCCGGAGGTGTTGAGAGAGCTGCTGAGCATATTCGAGATCACAGCGATCTTGTTGGCTATGCCGGCGAACGCGGAGACCGCTACACCGTAGGAATTGATGAAGGAGTTAACGAACAGCTTGCTTACCTGAACGGACATTGATTTGAGCGCCATGGGTATGCCGAGCCTGAGCAGAGAGGACAGCATATTTCTGTCCGGTCTGACGAAATCGGAAAGTGAGAATGAGAGTCCGAAGAGATCCCTCCGGCGGACGACAAGCACAGCGCAGGCTACGAAGCTGAAAGCCTGACTTATCACGGTCGCAAGAGCGGCGCCGCCCGCTCCCATGCCGAAGCCCATGACGAACAGCAGGTCGAGAAAAACATTTGTGACCGAGGCTATCCCTATGAACAGAAAAGGATGTCTGGAATCGCCGAGGCCTCTGAGCACGGCGCTGGAGGCGTTGTAGCCGAAGATGAACACAAGGCCGTAAAGGCATATGGTCATATAGTTATATGCTTCCTGCCAAGCTTCGGGAGGAGTGTTCATCAGCCTGAGCAACTGCCCGCGAAGCAGGAAGAAAAGCAGCCCGGACACAAGGGCGAAGCATATCAGAAAAGAATATAAAACTGCAACGAATCTGCTGATCCTGTCGCGTCTTCCGGCTCCGAGATACTGAGATATGATCACCTGGCCTGCGTTTGAAAAGCCCATGGCGATGAAAGTCAGAAAAGCGATAAGATCACCGCCGACAGAAACTCCCGATAAACCGACCTTTCCCATCACATGACCGACGATGATCATGTCCACCATATTGTATACAGCCTGAAGCAGACTTGCCAGAAAGAGAGGGGTGGCAAATCTGAGCAGAGAGGAGGCTATAGGCCCGGAGGTAAAGTCAGTTACGAAGCTCTTTTTTCTTTCCAAGATGATTGCTCCCTTCGGAAAACAGGCAGGCGACTGCCCTCACACACAATTTTAACAGATTCTGCAGAAATGTCCAGCAGAAGAGCGAAAGACGGAAGGTCAGCGTTAACGAAGCTTTAACATATAAGCGTTGAATTTTCAATGCTTCAATGGTAATATTAATCATTCAGTAATCTCAGCATGTAAAGCGAGGGATGTTTAATGGCTGGAACTCCGAGAGGCAGAGAGAAAAACATAAGCGGCAAGAGCGGCAGCATCGATAAAAAAGGACAGGGGCTCGGTACCGGCCCTGTAGGTAATCAGCACGGATACAGCGGCAGGCCGGGAACAGGCAGCGGGATCCCCGGCAACGTACCGCATGTCCCGCATCAGCCGGATAAGCGTACGGCAGTACCCGGCGTTCCTGTGAGATCGAGAAGGGTGGGCCTGAAACTGAGTCCGATAATGATCATCGTCATCATTATCATCGCATTTTTCCTCATCAGGAGCTGCTCATCCGGCGGTGTATCGGATTACGGTTCCTCATCGGGCTCATACAGCAGCCAGTCCGGTTCATACAGCAGCTCAAGCGGCACTTCCTCCAGCAGCAGTTCCGGAGGCCTTGAGACCCTTCCCACAAACGACAAGCCAGGCGGCTACGGCTACGGATCTATCTTCGGCCAAAACAGCAGCGGCAGCAGTTCAAGCAGCAGCTCGGGCTACGGCTCGTCCTCGGGCTATGGCTACGGCAACGGATACAGCTACAGCAGCCTCTTTGGCAACTCGGGCTACAGCAACAGCAGCGTATCATCCGGCTGGTCGCTTTCGAGCAATACCGGAAAACTGGATAATTCCGTTGTTTCCGGTGCCCGCAAAAAGTTCACCACCATAAAGGGCAACGGCAAGGACAAGGTCACCGTGATGGTATACATGTGCGGCACGGACCTTGAATCCCAGAGCGGAATGGCGTCATCCGACCTGAGGGAGATGGCGCAGGCCACGATAGACGATAAGGTCAACATCATTGTATATACCGGCGGCTGTACGAGATGGCAGACCAGCGGGATAAGCAATACCAAAAACCAGATATACAAGGTCGGTGCGGGATCCATAAAGCGCCTGGAGGACAACATGGGCACCGGCTCCATGACAAACCCTGATACTCTTTCCACCTTTATCCAGTACTGCGACACGAACTTCCCGGCGAACCGCAACATGCTCATCCTATGGGACCACGGCGGCGGATCTATCAGCGGCTACGGCTATGACCAGAAATATTCATCCAGTTCCTCCATGACTCTTGCAGGGATCCAGACGGCTCTCCGGAACGGCGGTGTGGACTTTGACTTCATCGGTTTTGACGCCTGCCTTATGGCGACGGTGGAGACAGGCCTTGTCTGCGCTGACTATGCTGACTATCTGATAGCCTCGGAGGAGACAGAGCCGGGCTATGGCTGGTATTACACCAACTGGATAACCAATATTTCCAAGAACACATCAGTTCCCACGCTGGAGCTGGGCAAGGTCATAGTAGATGACTTTGTAAACTACAGTGCAAGATATGCTGCAGGTCAGAAAGCAACGCTCTCTGTGGTGGATCTGGCTGAACTTGAAAAGACCGCGCCGGACAGCCTGAAAAACTTTGCGACTTCGATTTCAGGGCTTATCTCGGAAGATAATTACAAGACCGTATCCGACGCCCGCAGCAGCGCGAGGGAGTTTGCGACATCCACCAAGATAGACCAGATAGACCTTGTAAGCTTTGCAAACAATGTGGGCACTGATGAGGCAAAGGACCTCGTTGATGTGCTGCTCGGAGCGGTGAAGTACAATCAGACTTCCTCCAATATGACCGACGCGTACGGCCTTTCGATATATTTCCCTTACAGGAAGCTGTCATATGTTGACAAAGCTTCATCGCTCTACAACAGCCTCGGACTCGACGATGACTACATGAAGGCCTGTCAGGAATTCGCAAGCCTTGAGACCGGTGGTCAAGCGGCATCCGGCGGAAGCACCAATCCGCTGTATTCTCTGTTCGGCGATCTCTCCGGTTACGGGAGCTACGGAAGTTACGGATCTTCCGGCTCTGGTTCAAGCTCAGGCTACGGGTCAGGTTACAGTTCGGGTTACGGCTCGGGCTATAGTTCAGGATACGGCTACGGTTCGAGCGGTTCATCATATTCAGGCGGAGCTTCTTCCGGCTATTCAAGCTCCGATTACTACTCGTCCACGGATCTCCTTACAGGACTGCTTTCCGAACTGCTCTCCGGCAGCTACAGAGGGATCAAAGGCATAGAGGACAGTTCCGGATTCCTCGGCAGGAGCCTCAGCGTGGATGATGCTGCAGACTACATAGCGGCAAACCACTTCGATTATGATGCGCTCATATGGCAGGACGACGGCAGAGGTAATCTTACAATTACTCTCAGCGGCGACCAGTGGGCCCTCGTTCATGATCTTGAACTCAACGTTTTCTATGATGACGGTGAAGGTTTCATAGATCTCGGACTTGACAATTCTTTTGAGATATCCGATGAAGGCGCGCTGTCAGGAAACTATGACGGAACCTGGACCGCTATAAACGGCAGAGCCGTGGCTTATTACCATGAGGACACCGTGGACGACGGAGAAAACTGGACTATGACCGGAAGGGTCCCGATCCTCCTGAACGGAGACAGAGCCGAACTTGTCCTTGTGTTCGACAATGACCATACCACAGGCTATGTGGCGGGCGCACGCAGAGTTTATAATAAAGGGGAAACGGAGACTGTAGCTAAGGGGCTTATCCCTGATTTGAGCGGAACTATCGGAAGTTATACTGAAGGCGACAGCATAAAGTATGGTAAAGCTTCCGGAATCGGAGATCTGTTCGCGCTGAAGAAGGGTGATAAGATAGACTTTGTCTGCGACTATTACAGCTACAGCGGAGAGTACCTCGACAGCTACGTTTTCGGCGACAGCATTACATATAACGGGGAACTTGAGATCACATATGTATATCTGCCCGACACGTCAAAAGCAAATGCAGTGTACAGATTCACCGATATCTATGATCAGAATTACTGGACTCCCGTAATGCCCGTAACAAAATAAGAAAAACTTAAAAAGCACTCAGTTCTGTATGAGAACTGAGTGCTTTTTCTAAGCTGTGAAAGTTGAAAAAAACTGCGCAGTCATATATTATTGAATAACAGAGAATCTTTCGTGCCGGAGGTGCGCAAATGGGAATAGTCATAGTCGGGACCGTATTCGTGGATATAAAGGGTTTTCCCAATGATGTGTATAATCCGACCGGCAGAAATGCGGGCACGGTGGAGATGGTGCACGGCGGAGTGGGCCGGAACGTCGCGGAGGATATCGCGAACGTCGAACTGAGGCCAACATTCGTCAGTATGGTGGATGATACTGCTACAGGTACCGAGGTGCTCGAGAAACTGGGGAAGCACAAGGTGAACACGGACTATGTCGCTGTCAGCCCGGACAGCATGGGTATCTGGCTCGTTGTCTTCGACAATACGGGAGATCTGGCAGGATCCATATCCAAACGGCCGGATACGAAAGCCCTTGAGAGAATGATAGATGAAAAGGGCGACGAGATATTCAAAGATGCCGACAGCATAGTCCTTGAAGTGGATCTTGATAAGGACATAGTCAAAAAAGTCCTTTACTATGCCGAAAAATACGGCAAGAAAGTGTTCGGCGTGGTCTCAAATATGGTGATAGCCTCTCAGCGCAGGGATTTTCTGCAGTCCATCGATTGCTTTGTATGCAACCTACAGGAGGCCGGGATCCTTTTCGTGGATGATTTTTCCAATATGACTCCGGAGGACCTGAGAGATGAACTGCTCGACCGGATAAGAAAGGCGGGCATCCCTTCAATGGTAGTCACGATGGGGAGCAAAGGCTCGGTATTCGCATCATCGGAAGGCGAATGCGGGTACTTCCCGCCGGAGAAGGTTAAAGTGCGGGATACCAGCGGCGCGGGAGACGCATTCTGCGCCGGCGTGGCAATAGGACTGACCTATGGGAAAACACTGGAGGAATCCGTCAGGATCGGAACGCAGCTTGCAGCTTCGGTGATAACCATCTCGGAGAGCACCTGCCCGCGGTTCCAGCCGCAGGAGCTCGGATTGGAGATCTGATCTTACTGGCTTCAGATGACGAAGACAACATTTCAGCGCGAATTGTTGTCTTCGTCTATTTTTCTGCTCCAGTCCGCGGGAATCGCTCCGCACGCTCTTGCGCGGAGGATGGTCTCGCCGACAGCCTCATATACAACAGAGGTACCCCGTTTGTCGGCCCGGTAGTTCACGGCTCTGTCAGCACGGATACCGACACGGGAGGCGGTCTCCACGGCATCGATATTGGCCGCAAGGAACAGAAACTCCCAGCCGTATTTCTCCTTTTCATGCTCTATCATTTTTTTAACGGTATCGCTGTCGTAGCTGCGGCTGGCATTCTCCATCCCGTCCGTCATGATAACGAAGGTGGTGTGCTCGGGCACGTCCTCGGGTCTGGCATACTTATGGATCTTTGCTATATGCCGGATCGTGCGGCCTAATGCGTCGAGCAGGGCGGTGCAGCCGCGGACGTAATAATCCTTTTCTGTCATCACAGGTATCTCACTGAGATCTGCCCGGTCGTGTATCATGTCATAATCGCTGTCGAAAAGGACGGTGGTGACAAAGCATTTGCCCTCGACGGTCTTCTGTTTTTCAATGAGAGAATTGAAGCCTCCGATAGTGTCGCCCTCAAGGCCGCTCATCGAACCGCTACGGTCGAGAATGAAGACGAGCTCAGTAGTATTGTTGTTCATGATAAAACCTCCTGTACTGTTTATGATCACAGTATAGGAGGTTTTCAGATTTATCTGGTCGCCCGCCAAGCGACATTTTTACTGACCGAGCAGGTTCTGGTCAAAAGCGAAAAGAACTTCGTTTATCTCAAAGATATTATAGTTGCGGCGGTCTATGAAATACCCGATTATTACATCGAACAGGTTGCTGTTTGAAAGGGCGAAGCCAGCCTTTTTAAGCAGTTCTTCCGTTTCAGATTTGTTAAGCTCGAGTGCGATCGCAAAGGCAATGGCAGTCAGTTTGCTGGGTTTATATGCGGCATCGTCGCGGATCTTTGAAAACAGCTTTCTGTCGATATTGGCTTTTTTATAGCACTGCGCATCGGTTATGCCGATCTCATCTATCTTACGAAGAAGCATCTGCTGGAAACTCTCGTCGAGCTCGAAGCGGAGTTTGTCGGGAGATATCGTTGAATCATAAGAGGCCGAAGCATGTGCAGGTTTTGCTGCAGGTTTGGAAAACGAATGCGGAGCGGCGGAGGCCGGTGCAGGCTCAGCAGATTCCGGACAGACTACCTGATTATCAGCGTCAGGCATGCCGTACGTTGCAGATATGCTTTCATAAAATACGGGCAAATTGGATGCAGCATACTCTCCATCCTCCAGATCGATGCGTCTCCTGCGATAACGATCAGCCCTTTCGCGCGCATCTGTAAAGTTGTCATCTATGTATTCGCAGATATCCGAAGCTAGTTTATGGCCTATTGCCACGCTCTCCCTGCCGAAGACCACCAGGTAGACCAGCATGTCGGTATCATTCGCCATGAGGAAATCGCCGATGGTGTCCACCGCGACCTTCATAGCCTGATCCTTGGGGTATCCGTATGCGCCGGAGGATATCAGGGGAAATGCCACTGTCTCACAGCCGTGGGTGAGCGCAAGATCAAGAGAAGTGCGGTAGCAGGAGGTAAGAAGTTCCTTCTCGCCTTTCATGCCGCCCTTCCAGCGCGGGCCGACTGTATGTATGACATATTTACAGGGAAGCTTATAGGCTCCGGTTATCTTTGCATCGCCTGTTCTGCAGCCTCCCAGCGTTCTGCACTCTTCAAGCAGTTCAGGTCCCGCGGCCTTATGGATAGCTCCGTCGACTCCGCCTCCTCCAAGAAGTGAGGTATTGGCGGCATTAACTATCGCGTCAACTTTCATCCGTGTTATATCGTTTCTGACTAACTGCAGCGGCATAGTTCTTAAAACTCCTTTCGGTCGGTCATGGCTGTATTTTGTTCATTTTATACCAGCACGCCCATAATAACAAGAGGCCCCCGCAAATGAATGCGAAGGGCCCCGGAGGGTTTATCCGTAGTATCTATTTAAAAGGGCGGGGTGTCAGAGCTGATCTCCCGGGTTTTGTCCCTGAGGATCGTTGCTGGGGAAGCTGTCAGGAAAACCTTCAGGGAAGTCATCGGTGAAATTCCCGGAGAAATCGCCGCCGGGAAAGTCATCGGGGAGATCGTAGGGAGGAGTACCGTTAAAGTCCGGCTTCCCATCGGGACCGCCATGTCCGCCCCAGCCACCGGGAGCACCCCAACCCATGGCGCCGAATTGCTGATTCGGAAGCAAAGTGACCTGTTCACCGTTGCAGATAACAGTTCCGCCATTTATAACTCCGGTGCCGTCATAGTCGAAGGTCGACATACCGGTAACGCTGACGGTGCCGCCGTTGATCGTGATATTTCCGTTGGCGTCCACGCCGTCGGTGTCGCCTGCACCCATGCTTATAGTTATCTCACCGCCGTTTATCTCAACAAAGGGTGTGAATGAGGATGTTTTCCTGGCGGCGTTTATGCCGTCATCGCTTGCCGTGATGCTTATGGTGCCGCCGTTTATCTGTACGCGCGTTGATTCTACTCCTTCTCCGGCGCTTATCTGCAGGTCTCCGTCATCTATCTGGACAGCCGAGACGGCATGGATCCCGTCATCACCTGCGGTGATCTCAAGGGTTCCGCCGCAGATATATACATATCCCAGAGTATCGTCATCATCATTTTCGCAATGAATGGCGTCCTTGCCTGCTTTAACGGTAAGAGATCCGTCTGCAATGCGGACTGAATCATTTGCCTCTATGCCGTGAGCCACGGCCGTTATGGTATATGCACCTCCGGTGATCTTAATATCGTCCTTGCCGGAGATGCCGTGCTTGCTCGAATCTATTGAAAGAACTGCGGTACCGTTAAAAACAATATCCGAGCGGGAGAATACCGCGGCGTCGGTCTTTACGGTCCCGTCTGTAAGGAACGCTCCGGTTACGGTGAGGCTGCTGTCCGAGCTTGTGGTTATAAAGACCTTGTCGGCCGCTTTCACATATATGCATGGGAAATCCACGTTCGTGACACTGACGCTGTCGAGCACCAGCTGGACCTTGGCATCGTCGGGGGCATCAACCAGTATAGTTGCCTCAGAGGCGGTCCCGCTTATCACATATATTCCGGCCTCAATGATGCTCAGGTCTTCATTGTCGGACAGTTTTAAATATACGGCATCGCTCAGGTCTGCGGTCTGAGCCAGATCTCTTTTTGAAAAGAGGTCTTCAGTTTCAATGATGCCGTTTTCATAGCTTTGAGGTGTTACGGCAACACTGTCTGCGGCCTGGTCTTCATCAGCGTATACTGATTCCGCAGAGGCGGAGGTGGTCCCGAAGACACCGAAGATGCACAGTATAACTCCTGCAAACAGGGCTGCGGTCAGCAGGACCGACGATAATATATAAAAGCTTTTTTTCATGTATCGAGTTTAGAAACCTTTCCCTTTGGTGACTAAAGGATAAAACACGAACCTAAAAGGAAGTTTAAAGAAATGATATAAAGAAAAAACAGGGCTGCCTTTCCGGCAGCCCTGACGATCGGGAGACATATTTATTCCTGAGTTTTGCTCTGCTCAGTGACCTGAGATACTGCAGGCGCTTTCAGAGCTGCTTTTTTTGCGGCCTTTTCCTCTGCTTTCTCAGCTTTTCTGAGTGCGCGCTTTTCCCTTCTGGCCTGGCGGCTGCCGCGGGTCTTCCTGATTATGATAATGATGACCACAGCAATCACCGCGAGGATAATGAGTGTCGGCAGAGCTTCGACCAGCCAGAGCAGGAAGTCCGCAAAGAAGCTGCCTACGGACCTGAAACCGTTTTTCACAGCTGCTGCAAGCTTTTCGCCATATGTGACCTTAACCGTCTCCGCGGGAGTGTATTCACTGACTTCAGATACATTGAGGTATATAGTGGAATAGTTCACGCGGCGGTCCCAGTTGTTCAGACGGGATTGCATGGAATCTATCTGGTAACGGATCTCGGTCAGCCGGTCCTCGATGGTTATGATGTCCTCGACCGACTCGGCAACGGACATCATCTCGATAAGTCTTGCCTCCTGAGTCTTATAGGCTGTAAGCCTTGCCTGCACGTCGTAATACTGACTGGTGACGTTTTCCGTATATGTGTTGGTAAAAGGCACATTGCCGAGAGTGGGCAGGGCATTCATCATTGATGCGAAATTCTCGCTGGGGATGCGGATGGTATAACTTGCGGAACGCAGGGAGGTGTAGCCCCTGGACTTGTTATAGTAATTGGCTCCGTTCACACTGCTGCTTTCCACAAATCCGCCGTATGCATTGATCATCTCCGTTATTGCTGCAACAGTTTCATCGAATGTGGTGGTCTCGAGCTGTGCATCAGCCGAATAAATGATCTTTTCGGTGTTTATCGTTGCATCACTGCCGACACCGGTGGCGGCTGAAGAGGAACTGTCTGCTGAAAGGCCGCCCACACTGTTATTGCCGGCAGCAGGCGCGGGTACCGGCATCTCGGCAGCTTCCGTATAACCGTACTCTGCTTCATAATCTTCCGCAACTGCGTATTGAGAGGAGCTGTTATAGGAGACTCCGGAAGCCGCGGCAGTATCATAGGATGCCGGGTAGGAAGCCTTGGGAGAGGAGCCGCAGGCGCACAAGGCGAATATCATTATTAGAGCGAGAAGAAGTGAGACTATCTTTTTCATTTTATCGACCTCCGTAATCTTTTCCGATTCTGCCATATAAGACGGAGCGGGAACATAAAAGGTTTCATGCCTTTTTCAGTTTTCGCCTTTTCCGATGAGTCCTGTGACTATGTGGCTGCACATAAGAAGCCCCGCGCTCGACGGTACCCACGCAATAGAACCGGGAACGCTCCGGCGTCCGGGATCCGGCTCCTCCAGCTGCTGCGCCTCAAGAGGAAGCTCCGGTGACCATACAACATCTGTATGCAGCACGCCTCTTGCCCTCAGTTCCTTCCTCACGACTCTGGCGAGCGCATCATTTTCAGTCTTTGAAATATCTGATACTCTCAAAAGAGTCGGGTCGAGCTTGTTGCCGGTGCCTAATGCGGAGATGACGGGAATCTCTCTTTCAAGACAGGTGCATATAAGATCCAGCTTGCATGAGACAAGATCGATGGCATCAGCAACATAGTCATAATCGGAGAAGAATTCCTCGCGGTGCTCCGCGTCATATGTGCCGGTGAGCGCTCTGACAACGCACGCGGGGTTTATATCAGAGATCCGCTCTGCCATGACTTCCGCCTTCGGCCTGCCGACAGTAGAAGAAAGGGCGATGAGCTGGCGGTTGATGTTGCTCTCGCTGACGATGTCGCGGTCAATGAGGGTGAGCTTTCCGATGCCGGACCTGGCCAGCGCCTCGGCGCACCATGAACCTACGCCCCCGAGGCCGAAAACGGCTACATGGCATGATGAAAGCCTCTGCATTGCCTCTTCGCCCAGAAGAGCAGCTGCTCGTATGAAGCGTTTTTCCATTCCTGTTTCACTTCTCCCGGTATAATAATACCGTCATTCCGGGGATGCCCCGGAATGGCGGTGTATTAGTTGTTTGTTATCGATCAGGCTGCAAGGAAGTATCCGGCTCCCTTGGTCATATCATAGCCCTCCATTATGGAATCGTACCATGCGGAGGTGTCCTCCGAGAGCTTGTCTGTCTTTGCTATATAGTTGCTGTAAAGCTCGCCGTCTGCGCTGACGAAGTAGATGATATGGGCTCCCGCATAACCTCCGGATGTCGCAGTGACTATGTCGGTGTCTCCGTGCTTGTGGCCTGCAAAGCAGAACTCATCGAAAGTGTCCACCATCTTGCCCTTGTAGATCTCCTCGTAGAGACCGCCGTTGGTGTTCGAGCCTTCATCCTCGGAGTACTTATCAGCGAGAGCTGCAAAACTCTCCTCGGTGGCCTCTCCGTTTTTCCATTCATCGTAGATCTCTTCAGCTCTGGTCTTTGCCGCTTCAAGAGCTTCCTCCGAATAGTTTCCGTCCTCATCTTCAGCTGCCTTGATAAGGATGTGGCGGACGGATACCATAGGATAATGGTTGTCGTCATGGCTTCCGAATACCACCAGATAATAGCCGGTGCCGGAAGAATTCTCTATAACGTCTATATCACCGGCTGCACGGTCTGCGGAAGTCATCCACTCCTTATAGTCGGAGCTGACACTGCTCGCGGCGGTATTCTTCATGGCGGTGCACTCGGATGTTATGCCCTGAGAGGATATTGCTGAATTGAAATAGCTCGCGAAATCCTCCGTGCCCGTAAAGCCTTCCTCGGGGATGCGGGCCTTGTATGCATTGATCATCTTATTGGCTTTTTCATGAGCGGCTTCCAGGGTCTCTGCGGTGACATCGGAAGTCACGTTGCCGTCTGCGTCGGGCTCGGAGTCGACCTTGTCGGCTGCAAGATAATAATACCAGTAATTGTAATTGTCGCTTTCACCGTTGAGAGAGTCATAATACTCGGAAAGCTCCTCGTCGGTATATACGAACTGATCGGAACCGGCTTCGTAGCCCTTCTGAGCGAGAGCGCTGAACAGCAGGCAGTCCTTTGCGACCTTGGTGTTCACACCTTTTCCGTAATTGGAGGCAAAATAGGTGTCAAGGCTTTTCCATCCGCCGGCGATAACATTTTCCTTCAGAGTGGCGAGAGAAGTATCGATCTCGGCAAGCTCCTCATCGGAGAGAGTCACGCCGTTTGCGACCGCGTAGTCATACAATGCCTGGTTGGATCTGATCCTTTCCTTCGCGGAGTTGAGGAAATACTCTCTCCAGTTGGCAAATTCGTCCGTCGGATATGCCTGATCCTTGAGGGAGGATATGCCGCCGCTGGTGTCTATCCCGAAATACGATGCATACGCACCGTATGTGTTCACAAAGTTCAGGTATTCGCCGCCGTAATAATACGAAAGCTCGGCGGGGGAATACTTATTGCCGTTTATCTTCAGGGCTGTGGTGCTCCTGAAGATAAGGCCGGTGTTGACGCAGATCATGAATAGGGTCGCCACAACGGCGACGACTATGGCTGCGATCCACCCCGCGCGCGCCTTTGCCTGCGCCTTCTCAGCCTCCTGTGCCTGACGGAGCTTCCTGTCTCTTTTTGCCTCGCTTGCTGCAAGACGGTCCTGTTTTACACTCTTTACACTCATCACATTTATCCTTTAATTATTATTTCTTTGCAAAAACGGCAGTATTATACAGCTGAAAATGTCCGATTTCAAGGGATAAGCCGTTTGTTTATAATGAATTCACACCTTCAGGTCCCGGCCTTCATGGAAAGGTATGCATTTATGAAGCCGTCGAGATCTCCGTCCATCACGTTCTGGATGTTGCCGTTTTCATATTCGGTGCGGTGGTCCTTTACCAGCTGATACGGCATGAAAACATAGGAGCGTATCTGGCTGCCCCACTCTATTTTCATCTGAACGCCCTTTATATCACTGATCTTTTCGAGGTGCTCGCGCTCCTTTATTTCCGCCAGCCTTGCCCTGAGCATGTTCTTGCAGTTTTCAAGATTCTGGAAATGGCTGCGTTCCACCTGGCTCGATACGACGATACCGGTCGGGATGTGGGTGAGTCTTACGGCAGAGGAGGTCTTGTTTACCTTCTGGCCGCCTGCGCCGGATGAACGGAAGACATCCATCTTGATATCCTCCTCGCGAAGTTCGATCTCATTGTCGTTTGATATCTCCGGCATTACTTCCACAGCTGCGAAAGACGTATGCCTTCTGCCTGCGGCGTCGAACGGGGATATACGCACAAGACGGTGGATGCCGTGCTCACTCTTGAGAAAACCGTACGCGTTCTCGCCCTCGATCATTATCGTGGCGCTCTTTATTCCTGCCTCGTCTCCGTCGAGATAATCCATCACTTTGACATTGTAGCCGTGGCGGTCAGCCCACATGTTATACATTCTGTATAGCATGGCGGCCCAGTCCTGAGCCTCGGTTCCTCCTGCGCCGGCGTGGAGCGTGAGAATGGCGTTATTAGAGTCGTATTCTCCGTTTAGCAGGGTGCTCAGGCGGGTGGCCTCCACATTTGAGGAGAACTTCTCGAATTCAGACTGCAGCTCTTCCAGCATGGAGCCGTCGTTTTCTTCGATAGCCATCTCGCACATGGTGTACATATCATCCCAGGCCGAGCAGAGACGGGAGTAATTGTCGCATTTTGCCTGCAGAGCCTTGAGACGCCTCTGATCCTTCTGGGACTTTTCCACGTCGTTCCAGTAGCCGTCCCTCTCAGAAGCGGCCTGCAGCTCCTCGATCTCCTTTTCGGCGGCCTCCAGCTTGAGCGCTGACCTGAGGACATCGAGTGTCGGCTTCAGATTATTCAGTTTTACCTTATATTCTTCAAATTCAAGCATGAGCGTTATTCCTTCGCGTGAAATAAGCCCGTAAACAGCTAAAATATTATAAACAAATTCCCTATGATTGTAAATTAATTTTTTTCCGTGTTTTGAGGCGGATTCACTTTTATTCACATGCCTTTTGTGATACAATGCATTTGTGGGATTATCTGCAAATGATGATCCGGCGAATGATAATATAATACTGCTTAATAAACTGCTTAATAAGGGAGAACGAAATGATATCTCACGGTAAGGAACTCAAAGTGTTCTGTGGAAACTCAAATCCCGAACTGGCAGAGGACATATGCGCCCAGCTTTTCCTTCAGATGGGAAAGGCGTCGGTGACTCAGTTTGCTGACGGGGAATGCTCGATATCCGTTTATGAGCCTGTCAGGGGCAATGATGTCTTTATCATCCAGTCCACCTGCAACCGCGTAAACGACAACCTTATGGAGCTTCTAATAATGATAGACGCCATGCGCCGCGCGTCTGCAGGCAGGATCACTGCGGTGATCCCGTATTTCGGCTATGCCCGGCAGGACAGGAAGGCCAAGAGCCGCGATCCTATCTCTGCCAAGCTTGTGGCAAACCTTATCACCGCGGCTGGGGCGGACAGGGTACTTACTATGGACCTGCACGCCGCCCAGATCCAGGGATTCTTTGATATCCCCGTGGATAATCTCCAGGGTGCTTATATCTTTTCAAAGTATTATGCCAAGACCTTCGGGAAGGGAAATGAGGATGTGATGGTAGTATCTCCCGATGTCGGCAGCACAGCCAGAGCCAGAGCTTTTGCGATGAAACTCGGAGTGAATCTTGCAATAGTAGACAAGCGCCGTGAGAGGGCAAACCAGTCTGAAGTAAAGAATATAATAGGCAATGTCGAGGGAAAGACCTGTATCATGCTAGACGACATTGTAGATACTGCGGGGTCTCTCTGCGGAGCAGCCAACGCCATAGTTGAGATAGGCGGGGCAAAGGAAGTGTATGCCTGCGCTACCCACGGAGTGCTTTCCGGACCGGCCATCGAGAGGATAAACAACAGCTGCATAAAAGAGCTTCGCCTGCTTGATACCATCCCCTATCAGCCCGCCGAGCCCTGCGACAAGATAACCTATATGTCCACTGCGCCTATCTTTGCGGAAGCTATCCGCAGGGTATACGAGGAAGTTTCTCTCGGCAGCATGTTCGATAACTGATCATGTTTTTTGAAAGACAGAAAGGCGCCCCCAAGTGGCTCATAGTATGCCTCGGCAATCCCGGACCGAGGTATGAGGGCACCAGGCACAATGCCGGTTTCATGGCGGCTGACGCCATTTCCAGAAAATTCGGAGTAGCCGTGAATAAACTGCGCTTCAAGGCTCTGACGGGGATCTGCTCTATCGGCGGGGATACGGTTATGGTGATGAAGCCGCAGACCTATATGAACCTCTCGGGAGAGGCAGTGGCGCAGGCCGTGAGGTTCTATAAGATCCCGGCGGACCATGTGATTGTGATCTCCGACGAGATGGCTCTTCCCATAGGGAAGATCAGGGTGAAGAGCAAGGGTTCCTCCGGAGGACATAACGGACTGAAGAGCATAATAGAAAAGCTTGGTACGGAGGAATTTCCGAGGATAAGGCTCGGCGTCGGAGCGCCGCCGCATCCGAACTATGATGTCAAAGACTGGGTCCTCTCCGTATTCAAGAACCAAGACGCAGAAGATATTGCGGACGCGGCCGGAAGAGCTGCAGATGCCGCCGCATGCTACATAAGCGAAGGCGCGGAACGCGCCATGAACATATATAACTGAACAGCAAGACAGAAGGAGACTTTCGACTATGAAGAAAAAATGCATAGCAATGCTCCTTGCAGGAGGACAGGGCTCGAGACTCTATGCTCTGACCCAGCAGGTGGCAAAGCCGAGCGTTCCATTCGGCGGAAAATACAGGATAATTGATTTTCCGCTCTCGAACTGCGCAAACTCCGGCATCGACACCGTAGGCGTGCTCACCCAGTACAAACCGATGAAGCTCAACAGCTACATAGGCAACGGCCAGCCCTGGGATCTTGACACATCCACGGGCGGGGCCTATATCCTTCCGCCTTACCTCGGAGCGGGAGAAAAGGGCTCCTGGTTCAGAGGCACTGCCAATGCGATCTACCAGAACATCAACTTCATAGATGAGTACGATCCCGAGAACGTGCTCATCCTCTCAGGCGACCATATCTATAAGATGGACTATTCCGATATGCTCAGGGAGCATCTCGAGCATAATGCGGCGTGCACCATAGCAGTCCAGCAGGTCTCGATGGAGGAAGCTACCCGCCTGGGTATCATGAGCGTCGACGAGGCCGACTATATTACTGAGTTTGAGGAAAAACCCAAGCATCCGAAGAGCGACCTTGCATCGATGGGTATCTATATCTTCAACTGGGAGAAGCTCAGAAAATACCTCATCGACGACGAGAACGACCCCAATTCCTCCAACGACTTCGGCAAAAATATAATCCCGACGATGCTCAACGCGGGAGAAAAGCTCTTTGCATACCGCTTCAAGGGCTACTGGAGAGATGTCGGAACGATCACCAGCCTGTGGGATGCCAACATGGACCTGCTCACACCCGAGACTCTCTCACTGTATGACAGCAGCTGGCCGATCAGTTCCCGCAACGATACCGTACCACCTCATTATGTCGGCGAGAATGCCGAGATAATCTACTCGATCATCACCGAAGGCTGCGATATCGACGGCAGAATTGAGAACTCGGTGCTCTCGAGTGCCGTAACGGTGGAAAAAGGTGCTAACGTTCTTTATAGCGTGCTGATGCCCGGTGTTACCGTAAAGGCAGGAGCAACTGTGCAGTATGCGATAGTCGGTGAGAACACCGTAATCTCCGAAAACGCAGTGGTGGGCAATCCTCCCGACGGAAGTGAGAACTGGGGCGTTGCCACCTGCGGACCGGATATCTGTATAAAGGAGAGCGCCCGGATACCTGCCGGAGCCATGGTCTATACAGGAGAGGAGGAGTTCTGAAATGACAGACGCAAAGGGAATCATATTTGCTTACAGCGCGTCTCCGGATCTCGGAGATCTCGTAAAACAGAGGACTGCCGCTTCCTTGCCTTTCGCGGGAAGATACCGCATGATCGACTTTTCGTTGTCGTCGATGATGAACGCAGGGATATTTGACGTCGGCGTGATCATGCAGAGAGACTATCAGTCCCTGCTTGATCATCTGGGCAGCGGCAAGGCCTGGGATATGGACCGCAAGAGCCACGGACTGAGGATCCTTCCCCCGTTCGGACTTCCGGAATTCCACCACGGCAACTATTCGGGTACCATCGAAGCTCTGAGCGCCGTAATCACCTATATTGAAGAGAGCCGTCAGAACTACATCGTGCTCATGCTCGGAAGCCTCTGCGCCAATATCGACCTGACTGACGCCCTGAAAAAGCATATAGCTTCCGGAGTCGAGATCACGGCTATCTGCACGGAGAAAAACATTTCCAGCCAGCACTATAAATATGTTCGCGGCGAGGACGGATTCATCTCCGAGATCAGATACTCCGGCGACGCTGAAGGCCTTACCGCCATGGAGTGCTACATAGTAAACAAAAAGTTCCTTGTTGATATGGTCAGGAACGCCATGGTGATGAACCAGTTCCGCTTCCATAAGGAAGCGCTTGCCGACTTCTTCAAAGACGGCGGAAAGATGGGCGTGTACATGCATGAGGGATATGTATCGTTTATCCGTACGGTCGATGAATATTATCAGGCCAACAAGGACCTTCTCAAGCCTGAGAACAGAAAGAGCCTTTTCCCGAAGGACAGGCCGGTAAAGACAAAGAACAATGAAATAACCAGCACCTTGTACGGAGAAGGCGCAGATTGCAGAAACAGCCTGATAGCCGACAACTGCTGGATAAACGGCAGTGTTGAAAACAGCATCATTTTCCCGGGGGTGGCCATCAGTGCCGGCGCCAAAATAAAGAACAGCATTCTGATGAGGGCCTGCTCGGTAGAGGAAGGCGTTGAGCTCAACTGCGTGATCGCAGATAAGAACGTTCAGTTTTCAGAGGGCGTCACCCTGGTAGGCAGCGACAGACTGCCGATAGTGGTTCCCAAGGGTGCTGTTATCTGATATAATATACTGAAAAAAGTCGCAGAGGCGGCAAAAGGCCGCCTCTGTTTTATTGGAGGACAAATGATATATGGTAAGTGAAATATCCAAAGACGAAATTCGCGGTGCTATAGAGGACAAACTGAGCGCATACTTCTGCGTCACCAACAAAGATGCGACTGATGATCAGGTGTTTCAGGCTGCCGCTCAGGTGCTGAGAGAGATAATGAGCCGCTTTCGCACGGCCGAGCCGGAGAAAAAGCCCGGCAAGGAAGTCCATTATATGTCTATGGAGTTCCTTCTCGGCAGAAGCCTTATGAAGAACGCATTCAATCTGGGCGTGGGAGAGGCTCTCACCGAGGCACTGGCTGATATGGGAAGGAATGCTTCTGACATCTTCGAGGAGGAGCCGGATGCCGGTCTGGGAAACGGCGGTTTGGGAAGACTCGCAGCCTGCTATATGGACAGTATGGCGACCCTCGGAATGGAGGCATCCGGATACTCAATATGCTATGAGCTGGGAATATTCCGCCAGAAATTCGTTGACGGCAAGCAGACCGAGGTGGAGGACTCCTGGGGCAATGCCATGAACAGCTGGCTGGTCCCGAAGTTCGACGAGGCGGTCGAGGTGCGTTTCGGCGGACAGCTTTCCCCCCACTGGGACAGCTACGGACATTATTCCTTCCAGCATACGGGCTATACCTCGGTGACGGCGGTCCCCGAGGATATGCTAATCGCCGGATACGGCGGAAAAAAGATCAACCTGCTCAGACTTTGGGAAGCCAGAAGTCCCAGTTCTCTGGACATGTTCCTTTTCTCAGAAGGCGAGTATGTAAAGAGTATGGAGCAGAGGACCCTCGCTGAGGTCATCACAAAAGTCCTGTATCCCGCGGACGACCACATAAAGGGAAAGACTCTCAGACTGAAGCAGCAGTATTTCTTCGTCTCTGCCACGGCGCAGGATATAGTCCGCAAACATATAAAAGTATGGGGAGATATCCGGTCCTTTCCCGAGCACCATACCATCCAGATAAACGACACTCATCCGACGCTCATTATCCCCGAGCTCATGCGGATATTCATGGATGAATATAATCTCGGTTGGGACGAGGCTTGGGATCTTGTAAAGGCTTCTGTTGCCTATACCAACCATACTGTTATGAGCGAGGCGCTCGAAAAATGGCCGCAGTCCCTCGTCCAGCAGCTGATGCCGAGGATCTGGGAGATCATCTGCGAGATAAACAAACGCTGGGCCAATACCCTTATCTATTCCTTCGGGAACGATGAACGTGTCGGCAGAAACCTTATCATCAAAAACGATCAGGTCTTCATGGCGAATATGTGCCTTGCCACCTGCTACAAAGTGAACGGTGTTTCCAGACTGCACGGCGACATACTCAAGCAGGATCTCTTCAAGGATATCTGCGGACTCAAGCCCGAACTGTTCACCTATGTCACCAACGGCATTGACCACCGCCGCTGGCTCGCTCAGATCAATCCGGGGCTGCATGATCTCGTCTGCGAAACTCTCGGTAATGATGATTATCTCACCAGGCCCGAGGAGCTCGGAAAATTCTGCGCTTTCGCTGACGACAGCGAGGTAAGAAAGCAGATCAATCTTATCAAGGCCGACAACAAAAGAAGATTCGCCGAGTTTGCCAAGAGAAACGACAATTACATCCTCAATCCGGACAGCATCATCGATGTGCAGATCAAAAGACTCCATGAGTACAAGAGGCAGCTCCTCTGTGCGATGAGCATCGTGGACCAGTGGATGCAGATCCACGACGACCCCAACAGGGAATTCGTGCCCCGCACCTTCGTGTTCGGCGCGAAAGCCGCCGCCGCATATAAGACTGCCAAGAGGATCATAGAGCTGCTGCTCTCGCTCTCAAAGGAGCTTGCGAACGATCCTCTCTGCAAGGATAAGCTCCAGGTCTACTTCGTTGAGAACTACAGGGTATCCGCGGCAGAGGCCATCATCCCCGCGGCCCAGATCTCCGAACAGATTTCCACTGCCGGTAAAGAGGCTTCCGGTACGGGCTGTATGAAGCTCATGATGAACGGCGCCGTTACCATCGGCACGCTCGACGGCGCAAACGTGGAGATGTATGAACAGCTCGGCGATGAGAACATGTTCCTTTTCGGACTCCATACGGACGAGATAGAGAGATTGAGAAGATCCGGCTATAATCCGGAGCATATCTCAAGAACTGACGAGAGGATCTCCCGTATCCTCAACCGCCTCAACATCGGCTTCTCCGACGGCAAGAGTTATTCGGATCTTGTTTCCTCGCTGATATTCGGGGGAGATCCGTATATGCTCATCGCGGACTACCGCTCTTATGCGGACTGCCAGAGCAGGCTGTATAACACGATAAAGGACAGCGATGAATTTGCAAGGATGTCCATAATCAATACTGGTAAGAGCGGCATCTTCGCAGCTGACCGCGCCATAAAGGAATACGCGGACAACATCTGGAACGTTAAATACTGATAACAGACATCAAAAAAGGCTCTGAGTTTTACTCAGAGCCTTTATGCTTTTTATTTGTCAGGTCACTTTCAGGACCGAGCCGATGGTTGCCAGCAGGGAAAGGGAAAGAACGATCATCTGGAAAGGAAGTGTACCGAGCGGGCCGAGGAGTTCAGATCTTCCAACGCGCTTTCTTGAACGGTTATATGCGAGGATGATGCCGAGGCTCGTCACGACCATTATAATGCTTGCTATCCTCGAAAGCGTCACAAAGCTGGAAGCGGCGAGGATCGCAAGGACGAGCGGCGGCAGGGAAGCTGCCAGCCAGCAGATGTCCCGGTTCCAGTGCAGCTGCTCGGAGATCATATCCCTGAGATTCAGGGTGTTGGTCCAGAATGAGGTCGCAAGAGCGAGCAGCGTGAAGATATAACCCACGATGCTTACCCATCCGCCCATCTTCCGCGCGAGGTCAACGAGCGCACCGTCTTCGGTTATATCAGAGCCCGTGCCCATGAGGGTGGTGAGGGTGACGAGGAAGATCACGCAGGCGTTCACCAGGATGCCGGTGCTTATCGCTGCGCGGATCTTGCCCGGTTTCATGCCGAGCCCCTTTACGACCTGCGGGGTGGACATCACGGCGGAAAGGGAGAAGGAGACCATTCCGAATAGTGCAAGGGCATTGCTCCAGGTCCTGAACTGCGTGGGCAGAGGCGATACGTTTCCCCGCAGCACCGCGACTAGCAGTATCAGAACAACTAACACCATCGCACCTACTGCGTATTTTTCGCATATGCCCACCAGTTTTACACCGAAGAACACCACTGAAGCGCAAAGCACATAGAAGATGAGCATTCCCAATATCCGGCTCACGCCGAACCAGCTTTCGAATACTGCCGCGGCTCCCGTAAGATAGGCGCCTACGTTCACGATTACCGAAAAGCCCATCAGCACGAATGCGACCCATGTGAATATCTTTTTCAGAAGCCCGGAAAAAAGCTCTGCATTGAAGCATTTTACGAACTGGGCGCCGTCGTTGTTCAGCGAAAGCTCCGCTATGAGCAGGTGCAGAACTATGTTGAACAGAGTGCAGACAGTCAGGATTATGATAATGTCCCGGATACTGTTTCTCGAGGCGAGATAGGGCACGGACAGTATTCCTGCGCCGATACCGTGACCCACTATGATACTTGCTGCCTCCGGGAAGGACAGATCTGTCCTTTCTTTCAGTTTCATTGGACAAGATCCTTTCTTAACATGATTGCAATATGATCAAAAAACGGGATGTCCCGGATAAAGAGGACATCCCGTTTCCGTTTTTTACTGTTCAGTCCGTGGCGGGCAGTGGCCGCTGCATGGCCCATTCGAAGAGATCCTTCAGAGAGCCCTGTGTGTTTTCAAACACGAACTCAGTTCCGTTCTTGGTGCGAATGCCGGCCTTTGAGAAAAGAAATTTCTTTTCAAACTTATAGTCCTTTACAGCACTTCGCTGTATGACCGTAAAATCCTTGGCGGAAAGCGCACCTGCAAAGATTATCATCAGGCGGCGGTCGGTTATCGCAAGCATCTTTCTGTTTCCCTCATGCACTCCCGTGAGGATGCAGTTGAGAGTCTCGTCATCTCCGATGACCTGTGCGAGAGCATTCAGTTCCTTCCTGTTATAGAATTCACTATAGATGTATAGCTCCTGCAGCCGCTTGTCCAACGCCTTCCGATTCATTGATTATAAGATAACGGAGTCCTCTCTCAGGAACTTTGTCTGCTTGGCAACGCAGCAGGTGCAGGTCAGGTCGCCGACGACGTTCAGAGCGGTACGGCCCATATCGAGTATGGCGTCGATACCGAGGATCATCGCGTATGCACCGGCGAGGACAGTGCCCTCTGCAATGGGCAGATTGATGCCCTGCATGACCATTGCCAGCATG
>CACYDX010000115.1 GCA_902773255.1 Oscillospiraceae bacterium | reverse complement strand
TGCGCCTCAGCTTATCTGTGCTGAGACCGCTTTCTGCCCGCCGAGCTCTTCGGTCCGGGCGTCCGGTGCTCCGAAGCCCGCGAACAGAGTCCACTTTCCGCTGCCGGGGATCCTGTTGCCGTTATCATCAACAACGGTGAATGCATTGGGATCAAGGTTTACCGTGAATTCCTTTTCCACTCCGGCAGCAAGGCATATCCTGAGAAATCCTGCCAGTACCGGGTTCGGCGGGGCGAGCGGGGAGGAGTCTTTAACGTAAAGCTCTATGACCTCACCGGTAGAACGTTCGCCGCAGTTTTTCACTTTGACTTTAGCGCTCAGCCTGCCGGCTTCAAGACCTGTGATCTCACATTTTGAATAAGTCAGGCCGAAACCGAACGGGTATAGCGGTGAGCCTTTGTAAAAGCGGTAGGTGCGGTTTCTCATCGAGTAATCATAGAAAGGCGGCATCTCGCTCAGGGCGCTGTTTCTGTAAAAAGTAACGGGCAGTTTCCCGGAGGGAGAGGCATTTCCGAAGAGAATGTCTGCCACTGCTGCGCCGCCCTGTGCTCCCGGATACCAGGAGATGAGCACGGCTTCCGCTCTGTCGTTGAAAGCGGAAAGGTCTATGGCGCTTCCTGCCGTAAGTATGATCACGGTGGGTTTTCCTTCTGCGAGCACCTGCTCTGCGAGTTCACGCTGGGGGAGCGGGAGCAGAAGAGTCGCCTTGTCGCCTGAATAGTAGCTGTTGCCGGTATCGCCTTCCTCACCCTCGAGGGTCTCGTCCAGGCCCAGCACGAGGATCACGGTGTCGCTGTTTCTTGCAACTGTAACGGCTTCGGCGATCCTGTCACTTTCCTTCGCGAGAGGCTCGACCCGGTCCTCTGAGAGAGCGCATCCCTGTGAGTAGAGCACTCTGCATTTTCCGTCAGTGAGGTTCTGTATGCCTTCGAGGATGGTTATATATCTTGAGGCGGTGCCGTGGTAGTTGCCTATGAGAGCCGCCCTGCTGTTTGCATCCGGTCCGATAACGCCTATCGTTCCGCAGCTTTCCGTATCAAGGGGGAGAAGTCCGCTGTTTTTGACCAGCACCGTGGATTCCAGTGCAGCCTTGCGGGAGAGGGCTATGTGCTCCGGGCACTCAACAGCAGAATAAGGGATGCTGTCGTATTCACTGCCTTCATCACCGAGTATGCCCAGCATGAAGCGGGTGGTCAATACTCTGACGGCACATAGGTCTATGTCTTCCTCGGTGATCATGCCGAGTTCGTATGCATGGAGAATATGCAGATAAGTGCATCCGCAATTGAGATCGCAGCCGGCTTTCAGCGCCATTGTGACAGACTCTGCCGGAACTGACGTAACTGCATGGTTTTCGTGGAAGTCACGGATAGCCCAGCAGTCTGAAACAAAATGTCCTTCAAAGCCCCATTCATTGCGAAGCTTGTCCATAAGTCCGGGGTTTGCGCAGGCCGGCTCTCCGTTCACACGGTTATAGGCGCCCATGACAGCTTCGACCTTTGCATCCTGCACCAGTGCTTTAAATGCGGGGAGGTAGGTCTCTTCGAGATCTTTTTCAGACACTATGGCGTCAAAGCTGTGCCTTATCGCTTCCGGCCCGCTGTGGGCTGCAAAGTGTTTTGCGCAGGCCGAGGTCTTCATTGTTTCTCCTTCGCCCTGCAGGCCTTTTACGAAGGCCGTTCCCAGACGGGAAGTGAGATACGGATCCTCTCCGTAGGTCTCATGGCCGCGTCCCCAGCGGGGATCGCGGAAGATATTTATGTTTGGGCTCCAGAATGTCAGTCCGTGATATATGTCCCTGTCTCCGAGAGAGGAGAGAGCATTGTATTTTGCTCTTGCCTCAGTGGATATCGCATCTGCGATCTGCCGGAGGAGATCATCATCGAAAGTGGCGGCAAGGCCGATGGCCTGGGGGAATACCGTTGCTGTTCCACCGCGGGCTATTCCGTGCAGCGCTTCGTTCCACCAGTTGTATTCCGGTATCCCGAGCCGTTCTACAGCGGGGGCGTCAAAGCGGAGCTGAGACGCTTTTTCTTCAAGCGTCATCCGGCCCACAAGCTCTTCAGCAAGTTCTTTTGCCCGCTTACGATCCATCGGAGTCCTGCCTCTCGTTTAAATAATATATGTCGGTTTCAGCTTATGTCTCTTACTGTTTGCCCTTCAAAGAGCCTGCCCTGTACAACTATATATTCCGCCGCTGTGGTGCGGGGATTCTCTATTCGCTCAATAAGCTTGGAAGCAACTGTTTTTCCGAGGTCTTCAGTGTTCTGCTGCCATGTGGTCATATTCGGACTGATCACCTGCGCGAGATTTATCCCGTCGTATCCCATCACTGAGAGATCCCCGGGAACGGTCATCCCCATGTCGTGGATGGCGTTGAGCCCGCCTATTGCGGCGTAGTCATCGGGGAAGAGGATACATGTCGGCCTGTCGGACAGCTCCAGCAGTTTCTTCGTCGCTGCGTAGCAGCTTACCGTCTCGTGGTAATCGCACTCTGCCACATATCCGGCCGGGACCTTTATCCCGAGTTCCTCGCAGGCCCTGTAGAAACCCGTGAGGCGGTTTTCCGTAACAGCCGTGGGGTTGCCGTGGATATATGCTATCTTGCGGTGACCTTTCGCATATGCATGACGGACGAGACTGCCAAGGCCGTTTATATTGTCGGACATCACAGCCGTTCTGTTGTTGAATGAGTGGTCGAGCGTCACCACAGGGATATCGGATGAAGCCAGCTCCTGGACCTCCGGATCGAAGAAATCAGCGCACATTATCGCAACGCCGTCCACCTGACGGTATCTGGCATGCTGAATGTATGTCATACTCTGGGAGCCCACATTGCTGTTTAAGAAGGTTATGTCATAACCTCTGGCAGCGGACTCTGTCCGGAAACTGTTGAGCGTGGCGGCGAAGTATTCATGCAGGAAGCCGCTGCCCTGAAGTTCAGTGTACAGGATGCCTATATTATATGTTCTGTTGGTCTTAAGCGCGCGGGCTACGAAATTGCCTGTATATCCGAGCTCCTTCGCCGCATCGAGAACTCTCTGCTTCGTCGTTTCGCCCACGTCGTTATGACCGTTGAGAGCTTTGCTTACGGTAGCCGCCGAGACGCCGCATACAGACGCGATGTCCTTTATGGATACCATAAAAAAGCCCCCTCACTTAAACGTTTTCGTGATTCGAGTATATAACCCGAAAAGAGCAAATGCAAGATGAATATTGCGCCTTGCATAAAGTTTAGCGCATATACACAACTTTTAAAGCAATATTTTGTGCAAAGCGCATAATCAGCTTAAACGTTTTCATAGACAAATATCGGGTGATCGATTTTCGCCGAATTAAAAACATAATAATAATCTAAAATTTGTGCTTGATTTTTGCAAAAAACTGAGATATTCTAAAACCGAACCGTTAACTTAAACGATTTACCCAAATTATGTAACCCTCATTCGACCCGGAGGCATGATATGCGTTTTGGCTATTTTGATGACTCAAAGCGTGAATATGTTATAACATCTCCGCGCACGCCGCTCCCCTGGATAAACTATCTGGGCAGTGAAGATTTCTTTACTCTCTGTTCCAATACAGCCGGAGGATACAGCTTCTACAGGGATGCGCGTCTCAGAAGGATCACGCGCTACCGCTACAATAACTCTCCTCTGGATCAGGAAGGTTTCCGTTTCTATATAAAGGACGGCGCTGATGTCTGGAACCCCGGCTGGCAGCCGGTACAGACGGAGCTCGACCGGTAT
>CACYDX010000114.1 GCA_902773255.1 Oscillospiraceae bacterium | reverse complement strand
TTGCTTTTTTGGCACCCACGGGGGGATTCGAACCTCTGGCCTGCCGCTTAGGAGGCGGCCGCTCTATCCTGCTGAGCTACGTGGGCAGATTTGAGCATATAATACATCAGAGCTTGTGTTATGTCAATCCATAGCGGTAAGTTCTGCAGCATGCTCATCACAGAATGCCGCAAATTCCGCCTTTGTCATATATAGTCCAAGAACACTGAGAGTTTCTTTTGTTGAAAGCTGCTCAGGCAATCCGAGCAGCTTCAGTATTAATGTCAGTTTTTTTCTGCTTTTATTCTTTCCGGAAAGACCGAGTCTGTACAGATCGATCGTATTAAATTGCTCTCTTTTTGGAGAGGCTTCTTTTCCCTGTTCAACACCTGCATCGGCCAGTGCTTTTAAAATAATCTCTTCACTGAGTCCTTCAACTCCCAGAATACCGGAGGCTGAAGCGGCTCTTTTTCGTTTTTCCTTTCCCTGCACTGCAGGGACATAAACATTTTTTATATTAGAATCATCTATGAATGAACGCAGATATCTTCTTATCTGGAAACCGGCATTATCGGAGTCAGTCAGTACGATAAGTCCCCTCTTCTCAGCCGCATATGACAGCATATTTCGCAAGGCGGCATTATTAAAAACTCTGAATCCCGATGTTTCGATTATAGTTGCGTCAAGAAACTGACTGAGTCTGATCCTGTCATATTTTCCTTCGACTACAATGACCTCATCGATCTTTAACATTTGTCACCTCAGATGTCAGAAATATCAAAACATCCATAAGAATATCACTGTTATCTCCGTAACCTGTCTTCATCTTAAAGTCTGCATCAGTCAGCATGTTCTGGATGTTTTCAAACTGTTCTTCCGTATATTTCAACGGAGCATTCAGCATTTTTCTGGCCAGCCAATCCTGTTTTGCAGCCTCTGCAGACATCAGCCAGGCTGCTCCCTTATTATGCTTCTTTGCCATATAAACTGCATACAGCCTTTTATACTCTGAAGCGATTATAGCCAGAAGCTTAATGGGGTCTTCAGATCTCGAATCGATAAGTTCGGACAACATGCTGACGCCTTTTTTTGTCCGTCCCTGAGAAAGGCAGCTCACCATTTCAAACACATCTGCTTCAGGAAGATGGTGCGCATATCTGCTAACATCTCCTGCAGTTACAGTATCCGCTGAAACGGATGATGCTATTTTTTTTATCTCCGGTATCAGACCGTTCATTGAACTTCCTGAAAGGAATATCAGCAGCTCAGCAGCTTCCCTGTCTATATTCTTTCCTTCGGCTGCAAATCGTTTGCGTATCCAAAGTGCAAGTTCATTCTGTCCCTGTACCGTGATATTGAATACCGAATAATGATCTCTCAGGTACTTATTAAACTTAAGGCGAAAATCAGGCACATACTCACTGTTCTGAATGAAAACAACTGTACAGTAATCGGGAATATCTGAAACTACCTGAAGCAACTGTTCTCCGTATCTGTTTATATCAAAATCCCTGATCTCGACTAAAGTGGATTCCGAGAGAAATGGAACAGCATCCACAGCTTCAGCAATATCTGAAACTTCGAAATCAGAATCGCTGAATCTTTTATAAGAAAATGCATCATCACCTTCCGGAAGTATTGCTTTCCTTATCTCACCCGCAAACACTTCCTTCAAGTACTCCTCCTGCCCGTATAGCAGATAGAGCCGTGAGAAGGTGTGATTCCTGAGTTTTCTGATCTCATCCGAGTAAACGAATGCATCTTTTTTATCTGCCATCAGTCTTACCTTTTAATGTCAGTTGATTATAAATGAAACTCTTCCGCAGAGGTCTGTTCTGAATACAGCAATACCTTCTGAAAGCATCCGTTCGATAGCATATACTGAAGGATGCCCGTATGAATTATTCTTTCCTACACTTATAACCGAATACTCCGGATCAGTCCTCTGAAGGAAGTATGTACATGAAGAACCGTCAGCTCCGTGATGTCCGGCAACAAGGACATCTATATCACCTATGCTGTCCTTTTTTGAGAGGATCATTTCGTTAATATATGTCCCGTCACCTGTGACAAGAAACGATCTGTCAAATGCGCTCAGTTTTATCGCCATGCATGACTCATTTGTGTCGGTCAAAATATAAGATGGATAGAGCTCTGCCTCAATATCACCTATATTCAGCGCAGAGTCAGCATCCACAAGAATTATACGCGATCCTGTTCTTTCAGCAGTCTTTTTTATCAAAAGGAAGTATTCATCAGTATCTTCAGCATTAACCGGTATAAACACATTGCTGACATCGATCAGCTCCATAAGACGGCATACACCGTTGACATGATCGGAGTGTAGATGAGTCAGCATCAGAGCATCGATGTTTTTCTGACCTCGCGAATATAGATAATCGGCACAGTCCACTACGGGATCTCTAAAATAATCGGAAGTTCCGCAATCGATCACAACTGCTCTGTTTCCTGAAAAGGCGGCAACGCATTCACCCTGCCCTGCGTCTATAACAGTGAACGTTGCCTTTGCACTGTCAGCTGATACCCTGAAAAACAGGAAATAAGAAAGCACAAGTATTACAGAGAACCCTGCAGGTATCAGCAGTTTCTTTAATGCGGAAAACGATGAAAAGCCGAATATAATAAAAAGAACGTATATGAGCGCAAACAACAGTAAAGTAATGCGCCCTTCATAAGGGATCACGGCATAAGGGATGCCTGATACTGCGGAGCACACGTAGAAAATATACCTGCAGAGATAAGCAAGTATACCAGCGATTAATTGTGCTGTAACGGGCATCATCATATATAGTATAAGGCATAAATATGCTCCGCAGAAGCATACCGGCACTGCCCATAAAGCAAAGACGTTGGTTATGAATGAGAGAAATGAAACATAGCCGAAATGCAGTGCACTGAGCGGTACGGTAAATGCCATGACGCCGATTGAAGCGGATATTATCCCTATGGGATAACGAAGTACACGTTTTATTGTTTCGCTTTGCAATGCTGAATGCAGAGCTTCGTTTATACGTGAAGAGAAGATCACTATCCCGAGCACTGCTCCAAAAGAAAGCTGCAAACTTATGCTTCCTGCTGCAAAAGGATTGATAACAAGCAGTACCGAGAGCGCCAGTGCAAGTGAAGTGACCGTATCATTCTCCCGCCTGAAGAAGGGTGCCATCAGAAGCACTGTCTGCATTATTCCGGCTCTTGCCGCAGATGGAGTGTTACCGGACATGAACACAAAAAGCCAGATCAGGATCAATGAAATGACAGATCCTCTCCTGTTGTTCCCGAATACTGCAATGCAAAAACCCGCTATGAATGATATATGCATTCCGGAAATGGCGACTGTATGCATGAATCCGGATCGCAGAAACGCAGGATATACAGAATTGTCCGAATACAGATCCGTCTTTCTTCCGAGCAGAAGTGCTCTCAGAAACGGAACGGTATCATCAGGGAACACTTCAGGGATCTTATCGTATATAGTATGACTCAGATATTTTGATATATGAAGAGCGTGAGTCCCTTTTCCTAAAACGGCTACATCCGAAGTAAGTCTGCCTGTCAGCATGATACCTTTTGAAATGTTACTGTCGGATACTGCGGAATCACTGCTGATCATTGACCGAAAATTCGCGCTGAACATTATCCTGTCACCGGGTGTCAGTCCGCCGGTATTCTTGTAATAATCATATATCAGCGCACTGCAGCGTCCGCCACTGCCATAAAGGCTGACTTTCACTCTGGTATAGTTATCATACTCTTCCGGAAAGTCAGAAACTACTGCTGTGCAGCTTTCTGATGAGATATATGCCTCAGCAGTTTTTTCAGCGACGGCATGATAAACAGAAAAATAAGTCAGCCCAAGGGTACACATCAGAAGGAATAACCTGAGAGTCATCCCGATATTCTTTCTGACGGATATACACAGGAGAAAGCATATAAGCAGCATTCCCGATATGACCGGCCAAAGCACGGGATCATACAGATAGTATGATATAAATATCCCCGCAGAAAATGCGCCGGATCCGACTGCAAGTTTTCTCATAGTGTCCCCTGAACTGACATTATACTTTTGAGCCGGATGCTCAGACTATTCTTTCAGATAGTTTTTTCCCGCCGATAAGATGGAAATGGATATGCATAACGGACTGGCCGCCGTCTTCTCCGCAGTTGTTGATTACTCTGTAGCCGTTTTTCAGTCCCAGTTCTTTTGCGATCACTGGGATCGCCTCAAAGCAGGCGGCAGCTGCAGATGAATTATCTGCGGTAATATCATTCGCACAGGCGATATGATCCTTCGGAACGATAACTATATGGACCGGAGCCTGGGGATTTATGTCCTTGAATGCAAATACTCTGTCATTCTCAAATACGACAGTTGACGGGATATCACCGGAAATGATCTTACAGAAAAGGCAGTTTTCGTCTTTCATTTTACACCTCCAAGAATTTCTTCAGCTTGTTTCAATGCTTCCGGTATCTTATCCTTAAGCGGACCTCCGCCCATTGCGGAATCGGGCTTTCCGCCTCCCTTGCCGCCGACGGTCTGTGAAATCTGCTTTATTATTGCGCCGGCGTTGAAACCAGCTTCCACAGCTTTTTTGCCGCATACACACAGCAAAACTGCTTTATCCTCGTTTCTGACCGCCATAACAGCCACAACGCTCTCGTCCGCTGATCTGAGACTGTCTCCGATTTTTCTTACATTTTCCACCGGCATGGCGTCAAATACCGTTCTTACCAGCTTTACGGGACCTATCTGAACAGCTTCATCCAGTAGCTTGTCCGCACTGCCTGCCGATTCCTTATCCTTATACTTTTCAATTACACGCTTTGCTTCCCTCACGTCATTCTCAAGCTGGATGAATCTGCTTTCAAGCTTATCCGGCGCGCATTTCGTAAGGGACGAGAGATTCTTTATAACAGCAGAACGCTCGTTGAAAAGTGAAAGCGCTCTTTCACCAGTAACAGCCTCGATCCTTCTGACACCCGATGCAACAGATCCCTCGGATATGATATGAAATGAGCCGATCCTCGCTGAATTTGAAACATGAGTTCCGCCGCAGAGTTCTGAGCTGTAATCAGCAACATTTACAACTCTGACGGTGGCTCCGTACTTTTCACCGAACAGTGCAGTGGCTCCGCTCTTTCTTGCTTCATCGAGACTCATCACTTCAGTTTCTACGGTGAAATCTCTGAGAATTGCACGGTTCACCCTTTTTTCGGTATCTCTGATCTCCTCTTCACTCATCGGTGAAAAATGAGCAAAGTCGAATCTGAGGAAGTCAGGCTCTACGAGAGAACCCGCCTGATGGACATGCTCTCCGAGCACTTCCTTCAGCGCTTTCTGCAGAATATGGGTCGCTGTATGCGCTCTGGCTACTGCAGATCTCCTCTCCTTATCATAAACGGCCTTAACTCTGTCACCGACTCTGAGATGCCCGGAAGTGACAACACCGTAATGCATATACTTGCCGCCGTTGTTCTTCTGAACGTTATCCACCTTGAACACAGCATCATCTGAAGACAAGGAGCCGGTATCATTTACCTGACCGCCCATTTCCGCGTACATAACTGTCTTATCCAGAACGATAATTGCGGACTGTCCGGAGCTTACTTCATTGACGAATTCATTATCGAAAACAATTGCAAGGACTTCAGCTTCCGACTCGCCTGAATCATAACCGCAGAAAACTGTATCAGGGATCTGCTTTCCGAATTCTATGCCAGCCCAGCCCAGATCGCCGAGCTTTTTTCTTGCTTCTCTGGCTCTCTCACGCTGCTCGTTCATCAGCTTTTCAAAACCATTGGAATCAACTGACATTCCGTTATCAGTGCACATCTCAGAGGTAAGATCTATCGGGAAACCGTAAGTGTCATAAAGCTTGAAGGCGTCACTGCCGGAGAATACCGTTTCACCTTTATTCTTGTGTTCGGCAAGAAGATCGGCAAAGATCTTCAGTCCGCCGTCAATAGTCTTTGCAAAGCTGTTTTCCTCAGATTCTATTACGTTTTCAATATAGCGCTGCTTTTCCCTGAGTTCAGGATACTGGCATTCATTCTCATGGACCACGGTTTCGACTATCCTATAGAGGAAAGGCTCATTAACGCCGAGGAGCTTGCCGTGTCTTGCCGCACGCCGAAGAAGTCTGCGCAGAACATATCCCCTGCCTTCGTTCGACGGAAGTATTCCGTCACAGGTCATAAACACGGAGCTTCTTATATGGTCGGTTATAACGCGGAGCGAAACATCCGAACGGAGATCTTTTCCGTAATAGGCCCCTGTCAGCTCACTTACTTTTTTGGTTATGTTCATAACCGTGTCCACTTCAAAGAGGGAGTTCACCTCCTGGCAGACAACAGCAAGCCTTTCAAGCCCCATGCCGGTGTCGATATTCTTCTGCTTGAGTTCAGTATAATTGCCCTTTCCGTCGTTATCAAACTGGGAAAAAACATTGTTCCAGACCTCGATATATCTGTCGCAGTCACAACCGACGGTGCAGTCCGGCTTTCCGCATCCGAACTGCTCCCCCCTGTCATAGTATATCTCCGAGCACGGGCCGCAGGGACCCGAACCGTGTTCCCAGAAGTTATCTTCCTTGCCGAACCGGAATATCTTTTCAGCCGGAATACCTATATCATCATGCCAGAGATCCCATGCTTCATCATCATCCTTATACACCGAAGGATAAAGTCTGTTCGGATCGAGGCCTACCCAGTCGGGAGATGTGAGGAACTCCCAGCTCCATTCAATGGCTTCCTTTTTGAAGTAATCACCAAAAGAGAAGTTGCCCAGCATTTCAAAGTAAGTACCGTGTCTTGCCGTATGTCCGACGTTCTCAATGTCGCCTGTCCTTATGCATTTCTGGCAGGTGCATACTCTTCGTCTGGGAGGTTCTTCCTCTCCCTTGAACCATGGTTTCATCGGAGTCATTCCCGCATTGATGAGCAGAACAGATTTATCGTTCTGAGGAACAAGCGAGAAACTCGGAAGCCTGAGGTGATCCTTTGTTTCAAAGAAGCTGAGGAACATCTCTCTCAATTCATTAAGTCCGTATTTTTTCATAACTACTCCTGCTATATAGTTCTTTTTCTTAATATCGACATGGGAGGAACTTCGCATGGAAGCACTGTCCTGAAAAACATCATCGACCGAGGCGTACTGTCGATAGGCGCCCCCTGCTCATCATACAGCTTTTCAGCCTTGAACGGGATCGGGACCTTTCCCGGGATGAGCAGTTCCAGCTCATCGCCTCTGAAAAACCTGTTTCTCTGGGAAAGCAGCGCCTCTCCCTGCACTGAGCATGATTCGACCACAGCTACCACATTTGCTTCTGAATAATACATTGAATCCGAATAATGCTGGCCCGGCTGATCATAATAAAAACCTGTTGTGTAGGGTCTGTGGCTAACCATATCCACTTCTCTAACCCATATCGGATCGAGCGGGATCCCGGATACCGCGGCATCTATCGCATGCCTGTAAGCTGATGTAACTACCGCCGTATAGTAGAAAGACTTCATTCTTCCTTCTATCTTCAGACTAGACACCCCCGCATCCAGGAGTTCGGGAATGTGTTCGATCATGCACATGTCTTTAGAATTGAAGATATAAGTGCCTTTATCCTCAATAACGGGAAAATACTCACCCGGTCTGGTCTCTTCAACGAGCCTGTATTTCCATCTGCATGGCTGGGCGCAATTTCCTCTGTTGGAATCTCTTCCGGTAAGGTAATTTGAAAGCAGACATCTTCCGGAGAAAGAAACACACATCGCACCATGTACAAAGCATTCAAGCCTCAGTTCATCAGAAGTTTTCCGCCTGATCTCCTTTATCTCGGAAAGCTTCAGCTCACGGGCGAGAACTACTGTATCAGCACCGAGAGAATGAAGAGCATTCGCTGTCTCGCTGTTCACCGCCCCGAACTGGGTGCTGATATGTATCTTCAAAGAAGGCGCGAATCTCTTCACCATCGATAACACACCCATATCTGCAACTATAACCGCGTCAGCTCCAGCTTCATTGAGCAGCGCGAGATAGGCCGGGAGCCTTTCCATCTCATCATCGTGCGGAAGTGTGTTGCAGGTAAAATATGCTTTAACTCCGTGTTCATGGCAGTAAGAAACGGTTTCAGCCAGATCATCGTCATCGAAATTTGCGGCTCCGGCTCTCATGCCGAATTCCCTGCCCGCCAGATATACCGCATCCGCGCCATAAGCCACGGCCATTTTCAGCCGTTCAGGATCACCCGCCGGAGAAAGGAGTTCAACCGTTTTCATCATTTCTCCGGGTCTCAACAAAGGCGAGGAAGTCATTATAATAGGTGAAGAATCTGCTGGATCCTGCTTCATTGTCAAAGTAGAAGTAATAATAGTTCGTCTGCTCGGGATTCAGTGCTGCGTTTATCGCAGCAAGGCTCGGGTTGCATATAGGCGTCGGCGGAAGTCCTGCATTGATATTCGTGTTATACGGACTGTCTTCAGTGAGCATTTCCGCAGTAGGCGAACCTTCATGATCCTGATGGATATACAGGATCGAAGACTCAAGTCCGAGCGTCATATCCGAACGAAGCCTGTTATAAATTACAGAGGATACAAGCCTTCTTTCGTCAAGGCCTGTTGCAGGATCTACCGCAGCTTCCTTTTCAATAAGCGAAGCTATGGTCACAATGTCTTTGAGCGAATAACCGGTTTCGTTCAGTTGCTTCTGCATATCGGCGTCAAGCTTTGCATTGAAGTTGGACAGGAGTTTGTTTATGGCGCTCGAAGCCTGCATGCCAACATAGAACTGATATGTATCCGGGAAGAGATAACCTTCAAGTCTGGATGCATCTCCGATTTTTCCAGGATCTAGGAAACTGTAGTTGAAGGAGGAATTGGCAGCGGAATACATCAGCTCTTCATATGTGGCAACTCCGTTTTCCTCGAGCAGCTGGAATATCTGGTGCATCGTATAGCCTTCCGGGATCATAACGTCAACGGTGACCGCCGCCCCGGAGCCGGCCTGCATCTTTTTGATGATGGCACGGTAATCCAGATTCGATCTGAGCTCATAAGTGCCAGGGTCAAGTTTCTTATCCGCGTCAGAGAATCTGCAGAAAAGCTTGAAGAGCCACTCATACTGGATGATACCGGATTCCTTGAGAGCAGATGACACGAAATCTATGTCCGCTTTGGAAACCTCTCTCATTCCGGTGAAATTTCCGTCTTCATCATTGACCTCTTCAGTCACTGTCTCAAATATATCCGTGGGAAGACTTATCGTGGCCGAAACACCGTCCTTATTCAGGGCGAGCGCATCTGAAGCCGCCATCCATGCAAAGCATGCAAGTACTATACTGACACAGAGAATGAAAACCAGATACATCAGACCGCCAAGGCAGCCGGATTTATATTCCTGGCTTCTGCGCACAGGTTGATAGTCTCTTTCAGACTCTTCATCCCCGGTATAGTTCTTTATTCTCTTGTCATTCAGCTTTACAGATGCCGGATTTGCGTTTTCGGCAGGATTATTCAGTTTTGCCTTCTTTTCCTTATCAGGCATTTTAATCTCCAATTATTTAAAGCACTGCCAGGAGCTGACGATATATATCGTCATTTTTCTCCATTATCTCTCTCTCCGCGCCGTTTTTCTCAAATGGTACACGAGTCCATCCGAAATATTCACAGGCCATACGCGCTGTTTTTATGCACCTTTTGAGGTATTCAGTATCTTTTTCATGGATATCCGCAGAAGTGTGATGCTTTTCCTGACGTTTTTTCATCCTGCGAAGAGATGTTTCAAGGTCAACATCGAGAAAAAAGACCTTATCCGGTTCGGGAAGCCCCATCTTTACATATTCGAGGTCCGATACCCATGCGAAGAAACTTTTCAATTCATCCTCAGGCAGTTTGGCTCCCTGATGCACTATGTTCGATGTAGTATATCTGTCTGCTATTATCAGCTTTCCGGAAGAAAAATCCTTTCCCCAGTCATCCTTGAATGAAGCATAACGGTCTACAGCATAAAACAGTGAGGCTGCATATGCATTGACATCATCCGGATGGCTCCCGAATGCTCCGCCGAGATACAGTCTTATTAGAGCGCTGCTTTCCTTGTCATACCTGGGAAATACTATCTGCCGGAATTGTATACCGTCATTATTAAGTCTGTCACATATGCGTCGGTACTGAGATGATTTTCCGCTTCCGTCTATTCCTTCGAAGATCACGAGTTTTCCGTTACTCATATCTTATCACCAGTCAGACCTGTGAGAAAACATTGCCAATGTTTTCATGGATCACAAGATCTGCATACTCATCGTAAGGCGTCGCACTGCGGTTTATGAGAACAAGCTTA
>CACYDX010000113.1 GCA_902773255.1 Oscillospiraceae bacterium | reverse complement strand
GGGCGGAGTGGAAGATATCTTCCGGATGATTATTGCCGAATGGGCCGCATCCGTTCCGAAGACAGTGTATTTCTCCACCGCTTCTGTCTTTCCTCCGAGCTTCTTTATGGCAGGCTTTGCCTCCTCCAGCTCCTCATCGATATCAGGGCCTTTCATTGCTATGAACATCCCACCGACCTTGACATAAGGAAGGCTCATTTCCGCAAGGGTATTCAGCCTGGCCACCGCCCTTGAAGCTGCAGCATCGAAAGCCTCCCGGTATCCCGCCGGTATCTCTTCAGCTCTGGCATGGATACACACAACATCCTCCATACCGATCAGTTCGCAGGTCTTCTTTAAAAAGCCTATGCGTTTATCGAGACTGTCGAGCAGCGTCAGCTTTATCTCCGGCTCGGCGATCTTCAGCGCCAGACCGGGGAAACCAGCTCCCGTGCCGACATCTATCAGGCTTTTACCTTTGAGATCTGCATATTTCAGCAGCGCTGCGCAATCAAGAAAATGGAGCCTTGCTGTGTCGTCTTCGCCTTCGATAGCCGTCAGGTTCATCACCTTGTTGGTCTCAAGAAGATGATCACAGTATATCCTGTATCTGCCGATAGCCTCATCGGAAAGCTGCAGTCCCAGATCTGAGAAGCCTTCTTTAAGTATCTGTTCAAACATCCGGGATCATTCCTTTGCCTTTTTCAGTGCTTTCGCGAGCTGGTCCGGGCAGGAGGTGGGCTTTCGACCGCATCTTATCCCCTCAAGGCGCTTTATGACCTCATCTATCTCCATACCCTCAATAAGGCTTGCAATACCTTTTAGATTCCCGTCGCATCCTCCCGTGACTTTAAGACTTTTGACAACATTCCCTTCAGTTTCTATCTCCATGAGTTGTGAGCAGGTGCCCTTCGGCCTGTACGTTATCTGCATGCATATGCTCCTTTCAGTCAGCAGTTTTTCTGAATATATCACGAAAGGCACTGTTTGGCAACAATCGTCACCTGTATCACATATGCAGCAGTTCCGATGTTTTGTACATTAATAACAATTTGTTAATACACTCTTATTGTGGAATCAAAACTGCTGTGCTATAATTTTAACAAGAAATAATATGATCGGAGGTCATAAAATGATAAAGAAAATCTACGGAAGAGTATTTACTGTACTCAGCCGCAAACCTTTCAAACTCTGGGGACTTGCCTGGCTGAGTGTGTTTCTGGCTTTCCTCGCAAATCTGCTGTTCGGTATAATCCCCGGTGTAGGCATCGCACTCGGACTTCTTCTGGAAGTTGCACTGGTGATCGTGTTTCTCCGCGGTTATCTCGGTGAAGAACTTCACACCCTGCAGTTGTTCGAATGCTTCAAAGACTGGAAGACAATCAAGAGAGTCCTCTGCGGGATGGGATATATGTATCTGTGGGTCATCCTGTGGTCGCTTATCCCCGTAGTCGGCATTGTGTTCGCGATAATCCGCGCCTATGAATACCGTCTCACCCCGTACATCCTCATGCTTGAGCCTGATGTTCCCGCCACGGAGGCATACAAGGTCTCCAAAAAGCGCACCGAAGGCTTCAAGGCAAAGATGTTCTGGGCAGACCTGCTTTGGGTACTCATAGTATGGGTCGCATTCCTCGTTCTGGTGCTCCTCGCTCAGATCAAGTACGTAGGATTCATCTTCGGCATAGTCGCATTCCTGCTCTACATCGCCATCATCCTTTTCGCCGTGATCATCTCCGGACTTATCGGAGCTGCATTCTATGTTGAGATCCAGCGCAATGCCGGTGAAGGTCCTCAGTTCGATGACTCCATGAACAATCCTCCCGAGAAGGTAAAGGCTGTTCCTGCAGTTCCTGCTGCTCCCGCAGGTGAGTTCAAGTTCTGCCCGCAGTGCGGAAGCAAAAACGCAAAGGAGAGCAAGTTCTGCACAAACTGCGGCTATAAATTCGAGGCTTATCCCATCGAGGATGCAATTATAGAAGAAGCTCCCGCCCCTGAGTCTGATGCTGACGCGACAGTCTACGAGCAGGATCCCGAAGCCTGAAAATAATTCTATAAATAACGTAAGCCGGCAGGTGTTCACCTGCCGGTTGTTTATTTAAAGAGCAGCTTTTTTCTGTCAGCCATTTTTTCCCGCAATTGATCACTTCGCCATTTTGAGCCTTCTGCCGTCAAAGATACGTGGATGGCAAAGTGAACAGGAAATGCAGTAATACCAAGGTTTTTCTCACTTATCCCCATGGTAAAGTGAGAATTGTCACTTGCCCAACTCTCTTCTCACTTTTCCCTGAAGGTAAAGTGAGAAAACATAGTTATATCAATACTTCCATCTTCACTTACCCATTTTCAGACCTCTGACGGAGCCCGGTCATCAGTGAGAGTCAGATGCCAGTCCGTGAAAAGTGGATCATACAGAAAGAAGCAGTATGCTGTTATTTGCATACTGCTTCTTTTTTATTCTTTATGTTTTTCCCGCAACACCTGACGATTGCTATGACTATATGGATGAATCCGATCCCGGCAGTGACGCCGAACAAATCTATCCAGACATCTTTTATCGACGGGCCTCTTCCCGTGAACATCTGGATGGTCTCATCGATAAAAGCCGTGACGAATCCGGCAAGGAGCGCATAGAGCGCTTTTCTGTCATCTGCTTTCATCCACAGAGCAAGCCAGAGTCCGAAAAAGGCATATTCCGTGAAATGGGCGAGCTTCCTGACAAGGTGCTCCGTCACGTTTCCCCTGCCGAAAACAAGTTCAAGAAGCGGCGTCATGATCCTGGTGAAATAGCCGCTAGCCCTCGAGGACATCCCGGCGGAAAGGAATGAATTCGTCCAGATGAACAGAAGCGTCAGTACCGCGAAGGTGACTATCAGAGGTTTCAGCTTTTTCATGCCGCTTCCGGATCGATCTTTATGACGAGCTCATCATTCACAACGGAGATATCGATAGATTTAATGCTGCCGTTACGGGGCTTTACCATTTCCTCAGCCAGCGGATCCTCTATCTTTTTCTGTATGATCCTTCTGAGCTCTCTGGCGCCGTATGTGATGGAGTACGCCTCTTTCACGAGCATCTCCACAAGGCTCTCATCCCAGCTGAACACAATATTGCGCTCGGAAAGCACCGTGCCGACCTCTCCGAGCATTATCCGTGCGATGCCGCGGAAATCATCCTCGCTGAGCTGATTGAAGCAGATGATCTCATCCACTCTGTTCATGAACTCAGGCCGCAGGAATTCTCCGAGGGCTTTCAAGGCCCGCTCGCGGCCCATATCGCTCACGGATCCGCCGAAGCCGACGCTTCCGCTCCTGTTTCCGCTGCCAGCATTGGTGGTCATCACTATAATGGTATTCTCAAAATTGACGGTCCGCCCCTGGGCATCCGTTATCCTGCCGTCGTCAAGGATCTGAAGCAGGATGTTCATAACGTCCGGGTGGGCCTTTTCTATCTCATCGAACAGCACGACGCTGTAGGGTTTTCTGCGGATCTTCTCCGTGAGCTGCCCGGCCTCGTCATAGCCCACATATCCCGGGGGAGAGCCGATTATGCGCGACACGGAGAATTTCTCCATGAATTCGGACATATCCAGCCGGATAAGCGACTCCGGGGTATCGAACATATCGGCGGCAAGCTGTTTTACGAGCTCTGTCTTACCGACGCCTGTGCCTCCCACGAAGATGAAGCTGATGGGCTTTCTCTTCACCTTGAGACCCACTCTGCCCCTTCTGATCGCAGCGCAGACCGCCTTGACTGCCTCGTCCTGACCGACTATGTGCTGTTTCAGCCTGTCCTCAAGGCCGGCAAGCCTCTGAAGCTCGCCTTCCTTTATGGTGCTGGCGGGGATCTTTGTCCAAAGCTCGATTATACGCGCAAGATTATCTATCTTCAGCTGAGGTCTGCCCTTCGCCTCAAGCTCCTGAAGCTCCTGCTGGCGCTGGAGCTCCCTGCTGCGAAGCTCCGCAATCCTGGCATATCTCTTCTGGAGAAAAGCGTCAGGATCTTCTGTATCCTTAGGGACTTCCGCGCTCATGAGAGATTCCCGCTCGAAGCGAAGATCCTCAAGATCCTTCTCCACGAGCATGCGGCGGTTTATATCCGGATCCTTGAGATTTACATCCGAACAGGCTTCATCGATAAGATCTATCGCCTTATCCGGGAGAAAACGGTCGGTGATATATCTCTCGCTGAGTATAACGGCCTGACGGCACATCTCATCAGAGATCTCAACGCCGTGGCAGTCTTCGTAATAATGCGCAATGCCTTTGATAATGGCAATGCTGTCATCGATCGAGGGCTCAGCCACAGTCACCGGCTGGAACCTTCTTTCAAGCGCGCTGTCTTTCTCAATGTGTTTTCTGTATTCGGTGAAAGTGGTGGCGCCGATGACCTGTATCTCACCGCGTGAAAGCGCAGGCTTCAGGATGTTCGCGGCATTCATGCTGCCTTCGGCATCTCCCGCGCCGACGATATTGTGCACCTCGTCTATGACAAGGATTATATTGCCCTGCCTGCGGATCTCCTCTATCAGGCCTTTCATTCTGCTCTCGAACTGGCCTCTGAACTGGGTACCTGCCACAAGTGCCGTGAGATCAAGAAGGTGGACCTCTTTATCCCTGAGTTTATAGGGGACACTGCCCATGGCTATACGCTGGGCCAGACCTTCCGCGATAGCCGTTTTTCCGACTCCCGGTTCTCCTATGAGACAGGGGTTGTTTTTCTGCCGGCGGTTGAGGATCTGGATCACTCTCTCAAGCTCTTCCTCCCTGCCGATCATGTTATCGAGCTTTCCCTCGCGGGCACGCGCTGTCAGATCGATGCAGTAGGTATCAAGAAATTTTCTTTTCTGCGGGCGGCGTGTATCCTGTGAAGCGCGCTGCTGGCGGCCGGGTGCGGGAGGAGGAACCGGGACCGGCGGGTCATTGGCCGGTTTGCCGTTCTGCTGGGCCGCAAGCCCTTCCTTGAGCCCGTTGAAGAGCTTGCCGAAAAACGGGAATGTGGCCGTTTTGCCGTCATCATCTTCCTCAGAAACAGTGTCCTCGCCTGATTCCAGAAGATCTTCCACTCCTGAAAGCGCAGTCATCATATCGCCCGACAGTCCGTCCAGTTCGTCATCGGATATACCCATCTTATCGAGCACGTCGTCAACCGGCTTGATATGGAGCTCACGCGCGCATTTGAGGCAAAGGCCTTCGTTCTTTGCCTGATTGTTCTCGTATTTGGTTATGAACACCACCGCAGGGTTTTTCCCGCAGCGTGAACAGGTAGTAAACTGCATTTTTCCTCCGTGTGATCAAAGAAGTCCGTTCGTGATGAATTTGAATGAGAGAAAGAATCTGGCAAGTGTGGTGTTGTAAAGAGTGTTCCTTCCAAGCACAGCTCCGAGGAAACTCAGAAACCAGCAAAGCAACACGCAGTACAGGAAACCTTTGATAAACCCTAGGACAGAGCCTCCGATCTCATCTACCATCTCCATATTCGGCAGCCTGAGCGAGAGATTGAAAAGATTTCCTATTGCGACCAGAAGGATCAGGATCATCAGGAATGCAAGCGTCAGCCCGGCAACGTAGGTCATCGTGTCGCACATAACTTCCACCACTGCCTCGGGCATGGACATTTCATTGGCTTCCGAATAGGCTACTGAATCCTCCGCCAGTTTTTCACTGGTCTTTTCATAAAAGCCTATATCCAGCATGCTTTCATATGCATAGTCATACCTGAGGGATGAATCCCTTGCCATTATATCCTCAAGGGAATAATCCCCCGGCTTATATCCCATGTTCTCTATTATCTTATCCCTGGTTTTCTGTGAATCGACATATCCGCTTATAAAAGGACGAAGTACCGGGATCACCTCGCCTGAATACGCCTTTGAGAGTATCGTGCCGCCAAGAAGAGCCACCATAATGATAAACAGGCTGATAATGTTGCCTATCAGTCCTTTTTTATAGCCTTTCCAGGTGCACAGGGCGATTATTACAAGCAGGACGATATCAATGATCAGTTTCATCTTAACAAGATCCTTTACGCTTTGATTCTCTTCAGTCTTTTCCCATCATTTCCCCGACAGGCCCGTCATACCATACTCTGTTGAGATACAGGCCCTGCGGCGGCATGGTCGGCCCGGTGAGCCGTCTGTCTCCCGTTTCCAGAAGCTGCGGGATATCTTCCGGTCTCAGCTTTCCGTATGAAGCATAAACCAGCGTGCCCACAATGGCACGGCACATATTATACAGGAATCCGTCGGCACAGACAGACACCGTTATCATATCTCCGGTCTTTTCTGCAGTGCATGAGTAAACCGTTCTGACAGTGGTCTTTGTCTTCGTCCCTTCACTTCTCACGGCTTTGAAATCATGAGTTCCCACGAAAGCCGCCGCTGCTTTCTGCATCTGCTCCATATCCAGATGCTGAGGATAGAAGCAGACTCTGTTTTCAAGGAAGGGATCGCGGATATCGCTGTTGAGTATTTTATAAATATATTCTTTCTTTATGCAGGAAAGGATGGCGTTGAAATCATCTCCCGCCTCCACGGCATCCGTAACAGCTATATCACCCGGGAGCCTTGTGTTCACGGCATAGGGTATCCTGTCCGCGGGGATGGAACAGTCCGTTCTGAAATTCGCACAGTAGCGCAGTGCATGCACTCCGGCATCTGTTCTGCCGCATCCCGTTACTCTGACAGGGTGTCCGCAGATTTTGCCCAAAGCATCCTCCATCACTGAGGCCACTGTTATATCTTCCTTCTGCAGCTGCCAGCCATGATAGGCGCTGCCGTCATACCGGAGACGGATCGCAATATTTCTCATGACATTCTTTTAAGCATTATCATTACCGCCAGAAACAGAACGAACAGGATGAGCGTGACATAGTCTCTCGTTTCGAATCTCAGCTGTTTCATCCTTGTGCGGCCTTCGCCGCCGTGGTAGCAGCGGCTTTCCATGGCTACGGCCAGTTCATCGGCCCTTCTGAAGGCCGAAACAAAAAGCGGAACGAGTATGGGCAACAGCGCTTTGGCTCTTTTTACCAGTCCGCCTGTTTCAAAATCCGCTCCTCTGGCGCGCTGGGCAGACATTATCTTGTCTGTTTCCTCGATCAGAGTGGGAATGAAGCGCAGGGCCATACTCATCATAAGAGTCATCTCATGCACGGGGAACCTTATGAGCTTGAGCGGCTTGAGAAGCATCTCCAGCCCGTCGGTTATCGCAATGGGGCTGGTGGTATAGGTGAGCAGAAATGTTCCGGAGATCAGGAGAGTTATCCTGAGGATCATCTGGATCGCTCTCTCTATTCCCTCCCAGGTGATGATCCATCCTTCGACGACAGGCGTGCCCTTTGTATAGAAAACATTCAGCGCTCCTGTGAGCACTATTATGAAGATCATCGGTTTGAGCCCGGAAAACACCCTCTTGGGAGATATCCTTGAAAGGATCATGAAGGCCGCTGTCGCCGCTATGACAATGATATAACCGGTCCAGTTAACAGCAAGAAAAAGGGCAACGATATAGATTATCACGCAAATGAGCTTTGTTCTCGGATCGAGACGGTGGACAATAGTATCTCCCGGAAAATACTGTCCGAGCGTTATGTCTTTCAGCATACCGGCGCCTCCCTGTAAGAGGTGATGGCCGCCAAAAGCTGATCATGCGTGCACACGGAGCCTTTCAGCATAACGCCGCGCTCCCTGAGCTTCATCGCAATAGCGGTCGCCTTCGGCACATCGAGCCCCTGAGCGACGAGCTTTTCCGGATCGGCAAACACTTCGGCCGGCGTACCGTCCATGAAAACATTCCCTCCGGAGATCACGATTATCCTGTCAGCTATTCTGGCAACATCATCCATATTATGGCTCACAAGGATAACTGTGGAGCCTGTCTCTTTCCGGTAGATGCAGATGTTTTCCAGAAGCTGTCTGCTCCCGGCGGGATCAAGGCCGGCAGTCGGCTCATCCAGAATGAGGACCGACGGCCGCATGGCGATAACGCCTGCAATGGCTATCCTGCGCTTCTGCCCTCCCGAAAGTTCAAGCGGAGATCTCTCGAAAAGCTCCTTCTCAATGCCAGTGAACTTTGCGGCTTCCTTTACTCTTGCATCTATCTCATCTTTATCCAGACCCATGTTCCCGGGGCCGAAAGCTATATCCTTATAAACAGTTTCCTCAAAAAGCTGATACTCCGGATACTGAAACACGAGCCCGACTTCATGCCTTATGTCTCTGCGGGTGTATTTATTCTCATTTATATCCCTGCCATCGTAAAGCACTCTGCCTGAAGTGGGCGTGAGGAGCGCATTCAGATGCTGGATGAGCGTTGACTTGCCGGAGCCTGTATGCCCGATCAGACCTACCAGCTGTCCCTGCGGCAGCGTGAGGTCTATGCAGTCGACCGCGACTTTTTCAAACGGAGTCCCTGCGCTGTATACATGGCGCAGCTTCTCACAGCGTAATTCCGACATCTGTTAATTTTCAACAGCCTTTCTGATTTCTTCAGCGCACTCATCCACACCGAGCGCATCGAGCGGAAGGTTCCAGCCTTCTTTATTCAGTGCATACATCAGCCGCACGGTCTCCGGAACATCGAGTCCCTGGCTCTCCATGAGAGCGGGGTCCGCAAAAAGCTGAGCCGGTGTCCCGTCGGCGGTAATGTATCCGTCAGTCATTATGATCATCCTGTCAGCATGGATGCACTCATCCATATGATGCGTTATAAGGACCACCGTCATCCCGTGCTCTCTGCAGAGATCTGTGACAGTAGAGAGGACCTCTTTCCTGCCCACCGGATCCAGCATGGCGGTAGGTTCATCCAGCACGATCACTTTCGGATGCATTGCGATCACCCCGGCGATAGCTATACGCTGCTTCTGTCCCCCTGATAGCAGATGCGGCGCATGCTGCCTGTAATCATACATGCCGACCTGCTTAAGGGAATCGTCAACCCTGCGCCTTATTTCCGCAGGCTCCACTCCCAGGTTCTCCGGAGCAAAGGCCACATCATCCTCAACGACATTCGCAACTATCTGATTATCCGGATTCTGAAACACCATTCCGACATTCCGGCGGATCTCGATTATCCTGTCCTGATCCGAAGTATCGATACCGCAGACGGTCACTCTGCCTTCATCAGGCACCAGAATGGCATTCATATGCTTTGCAAGCGTAGACTTTCCGGAACCGTTATGACCTACTACCGCAACGAAGCTCCCTTCTTCAATACTGAGAGATACTCCGCAGAGACTTTCAAGCTCATCTCCAGGATATGTAAAATGTACTGAATCGAATCTGATTATCTCACTCAATTTTCAATACCCTTTCATCGGCATTGGATACTGCTCAGGCTTCCCATCTGCAGGAAGCCCCGCAGGGAAGGACAAGCCCGCTGTCGGTAACGGGAAGTCCGATCTCGCTGCTCTCGGATCTGCCCCCGAAATCAGCGGTGAATATGCTCTCGGTAACATAGGTGAGCACAGACGGTGACAGGCCGGTTGTATATGAATTGATCAATACAAAGAGCGGATCATCCGACAACACTCCGCGGCAGAGCAAAACGAAAGGCCAAAGGTCTTTTTCGAGCTTCCATATCTCTCCGCCGGGTCCTCTTCCGTATGATGGAGGATCCATTATAAGGGCGTCGTATTTTCTGCCGCGCCTGATCTCCCGCTCTACGAACTTCGCACAGTCATCAACGATCCAGCGGATCGGAGCATCAGAAAGGCCGGATGCGGAAGCATTCTCCTTTCCCCATGCAACCATTCCCTTAGCGGCGTCCACATGGCAGACGGAAGCTCCCGCTTTTGCGCAGGCCAGTGTCGCAGCGCCGGTATAAGCAAACAAATTAAGCACACTGACATGCCTTCCGGCATTCCTTATCTTTTTCGATGCCCAGTCCCAGTTGACAGCCTGTTCGGGGAAGAGTCCTGTGTGCTTGAAATTCATCGGCTTCACGTTAAAGCAGAGCTCCCCGTAGTTCACGGACCAGCTGGAGGGCAGACCTCCCTTTTCCCAGCTGCCGCCGCCGCTTTCGCTTCTCAGATATCTTGCATCGCGTTTTTCCCAGAGCCTGTTTGCGCGGGGGGTGTTCCAGATCGCCTGAGGATCGGGCCGGACAAGGATATAACTGCCCCAGCGCTCGAGCTTTTCACCCGATGAGCAGTCTATAAGCTCATAATCCTGCCACTTATCTGCGATCCACATGGAATGATCTCCGTTCGGTTCATCTGTTTTTATAGTATATGGCGGCGGTGCTGTCAGTGAGCACAAGGTCGCATTTATTATCGTAAAGATACTGGAAGCACTCCACCGATCCGCCCGTGAGCCTGATTATCTGTCCGAGGCTGTTTTTGATTCTGGGTACAGTATCAAGCGCCTTAAGAGATTCATCATTAATGTTCATAGCCATACGCTTGCCGCGCAGCTGAATCCTGCTTGAGATCCCTGATCCGGCTCTGGAAGCGATAATAATATCATTCTCAACATAAGGTCCCAGTGGCTCATACATACCCGCATCCACCATCTTCTGGTCGATGGCTATGCCGCCCCAGGCGCAGTCGATGTTTCCTGAGGACAGTTCCACATATGTATTCTCATTCTCTATCTGCTGGAAAGAAAGGTTCCAGTCGAGAAGTTCGCACACAGCCGTGCAAAGTTCTATATCAAAGCCCCAGTAGGCCCCGTTAGAGTCCCTGTAGGCAAAAGGAAATGAATCAAGATCTATCCCTACGACAAAGTTGCGAGGTTCAGGCATTCCTATCTTGTTCAGTGCCTCTGCATCACGCGGAAATTCTACGAGCGAAGTGCCGAACCACTTGCGGTTCAGTTCATCGACCTTTCCCTGTGAGTTCAGTACCTGTATCGCAGCGGAGACATAAAAGATCGTAATATCACCGGTCCTGAAGGCAAGGGCGTATTCCTGTTTCACCAGCGTAGCAACAGTCCTTACCCCGTAGCCCTGATTATTACTGCAGGCGCAGAGTGAAAAAGCGAGGCATATTATAAGAATAAAACATAAGATTTTTTTCATATTCAAAAACAATACCTGCTGACTGGGTATAACCCAAGTATTATAATAGCGTAGTATAACATATTATTTCCGTTTTGGATATATCAAATAAGATGTGAATCATTTCTTTGTGCATGATTTACAAAAAGTTAACGGAGGCATTATTAATGCCTCCGTTACTTATTTCAGCTGATCTGCTATCACTCTTTGGGTCTTTCGATCTCACAGACAAAGCCTATCTGGTTCCTGTAGTTTTCGGGATATTCACCTTCGGGATCGTTTATGCAGTCGTTATAGACCCAACCTCTGCCTGTCCAGTTCCACATGAACACATAGTCTTCCGGAGTATCGCCGTCGTACTCGGAGGGTTCTCCCCTGTCCCAGTTATAATAGTACTCGGCGTTAAGATCTGCCGTAAGGCTTTCAGTGGGCTCCCAGACAAGCATATCATTTTCTCGGTGCAGACCTATCCAGACAACGGTTATGCCCATCTCGCTTGCCATATCTATCACTTTCTGGTACTCATCAGCGTCGTTGATAACCACAAGATGGCCGCCTTCCTCCGTGCAGCGGGCTTTCGCTTCAGTCCAGCTGACATTTTCAGCGAAAAACCTGTATTCAGAGACCATCTCCACCGGGGCCTCGGGAGTGGGTTCAGGAGTCTCAACCGGCGCGTTGACAATAACTACGGGTGCGGGTGTTTCTTCGACAAGTTCAGGTTCCGATTCCGGTTCCGGAATTTCTTTTGCCGGTCCCATGATCTTATTAAAGAGGAGAGCTGCTATCATGAGAACAACGCTCAGGATAACAATGAAGATCAGAGGCCTTCTCTTCCTTCTGCGAACCTCCGCTTCTATCTCTTTCTGGGAAAGTGAAACAGTCTCACCGGTATTAGTGACTATGATATCCGGAAAATCATCTCCGTTTCTGCTTACGCTCACCGGTTCATACTCAGGGTCGACCTCGACCTCGGCAAGGCGCGGAACTGCATCGTCAGAGCCGTTTCCCTCCTGATATGAGACATCCTGATCCGCTTTCTCCGGTATATATTCCTCATCGGAATATGTATCTTCGAAATTATCAGGGACCTCTTCACCAATGAACACTTCTTCCACTCCTTCACTCTGTAAGGCCGGATCGGGTATATCTTCAGCCGCGTTGCCCTCCGGTTCGGTTTTCACCGTTTCTTCAGCAGCTGTTTCCGGATCTCCGAAGATAGGTCCTACGACTGCTGAAGACTCATCGACCGTTCCCTCATCCGAATTCTCTTCAAAATCATTCTGAGTCTCGATGATGTTTACCATCATCCTCTCTATCTCGCTGAGGTCATCATCGCTCTTTTTGAAGACAGCTTCAGCGCACGGCTCATCATTAAGAAACAGATTCTTCAGGCAGTTATCCAGCATGATCTTCATCTCGCCCGGGTTGCGGTATCTGTCCGCCGGATCATAGCTGAGAGCTTTCTGGATGATATCTCCCAGTCTTCTGCCCGCATTAGCCGGCTTGTTGAACTCGGAACCCTGCAGTCTCAGCCTGTGCGCTCTTTTCTCGTCGCAGTCATCGCTCTCAAACGGCAGTCTGCCCTCGGAGAGCTTGTACATGAGAAGTCCTATGGAATAGACATCTCCGGCAGGAGTCTTTCTCCCGTGCCAGTACAGCTCCGGTGCGGCATAAAGCAGCTCCGCTCCCGACGGCTCATCGCTGTAAGCAGGTCCCAGAACGATCTTTCCGTCCTCGTCAACTGCAACATTCCCTTCATATATGCCTCCGCGGAAGGCCATCTGCCCGGCCTGTTTATCCACTTCGGCGCAGAGTTCGGATGCGAACTCACAGAGCTCTCTGCGGTCCATTCCCGTAAGGTTTTCGTTCGGTTCTGGTGCCATTGTGAAACCTCCGTAGGAAAAATTATGTAAACAGAGAATATCACAAGCAATCTGATTAGTCAATCAAGTGTTTATGTCAAAAAAGTGTTTTTTTGATAAAAAACACCCGCATCTCATCAGATGAGACGCGGGTGCGCAATAAAATGCTGAGTCAGGCGTTGTCGTACATTCTCTTTACCATGCTCCAATAACGGTGCAGCTGAACGGAATCATCCTCATCAGTCGTGAAGTGATGTCCCTCATATTCCGCTATCAGATATCCGTCATATCCGGCCTTCTTTATGATCGGCATGATCTTGTCATACGGGATGCAGGGATCATACTGATCATCG
>CACYDX010000112.1 GCA_902773255.1 Oscillospiraceae bacterium | reverse complement strand
TATGCGGTACGCTTCATGACGCAGAAAGACGAATTCGTCCTGATGATAAACACGAGCGGTCCGGGGCTCCATGACCGGGGATACCGCGTAAAGGACGTGCCTGCTCCGATCAAAGAGACCATGGCAGCCGCGCTCGTGAGCCTTTCGTTCTTCAAGCCCGGGTTCCCCGCGGATCCGGAATCAGGTCGGCCTGCGGTACCGGGGCGTTTTCTGGTCGACCCGTTCTGCGGTTCCGGGACCATAGCGATCGAAGCTGCAATGATGGCAAGGAACATCGCTCCGGGGCTTATGCGGCGCTTTGACTGCACGTTCTGGCAGCAGATACCGGAGTCTGTATGGAAAGAAGAGAAAGCCGCCGCGTACCGCGCGATCGATACGGAAGCGGTATTTAAGATACTTGCATCAGATATCGACGCGAGAGCCATACGAAGCGCAGAAAAAAACGCCGAAGCGGCCGGCGTGGATGACTGTATAGTATTCAAAGTCTGCGACGTAAAAGATATTGAAGGTGCTGTAAGATCGTGTATTGACGATGATGCACTGCTGCAGAGCTCTGAAAACAGTCCGTACAGAGCATCGTCAGTAGATCTCAGGCGCGGCGTGATCATCGCGAATCCGCCTTATGGTATTCGAATCGGTGAAGCTGAACAGCTTCCGGGAATATACGAAAGCCTTCGCGTGTTCCTTGCAGATGACCCTAAGTGGTCTCTGTTCCTGATCACATCAGACAAGAGCTTCGAAGATGCTATGGGACGCCCGGCAGACCGGCGCCGCAAGCTCTACAACGGAGATCTTGAAGTCTGTTACTACCAGTATTACGGAGAAAAGTAACGGGCAGCCCATTAACGCAGGCGATATGAAAAACAGGGACGCCGGCCCAAACAGATCGGCAGCGAGCGATTAAAATGGGGCTTATAGGACAAAAAAGGGGACGGAAGGACCGTCCCCATTATATTATTGTTTCTGCACTGCCCTTTTGATCTCGAGCAGAGGGCCGACGCCCTCGTAGGGAGGCCACTCCACGCTGTGGCATACGGCCGTGATATGGACCATGTCTCCTGTCCTGTATTTATCCAGAATGCCAGGCTTGCATGCAACCGGGAAAAATCTGATATCGTTCTCGCAGCAGGTCATCAGCCAGCGGCCGGCAGCGTCATAGCCGCCGAAAGCCTCTTCATGGTTGACTTCAAGATCGAGCTCCACCTCAATACCCTCAAAACGATCGGGAAAATCGAAGCTCTCGATATACCATGCCGGAAAATCATCATCGGTAAGCCTCAGCTTTCCCGTTGACAGATCGAAGACCGATTCTTCCTCCGCAGCATAGCTCTCGACGTGACCGTCCTTGAATTCGAGCCATATCTCGGCGTCCTTGTTGGTCATCCTCAGATTCTGCGATCTAAGATATTCTGCAAGAGCATCATCGCAGCGATTGATGACTATCATGGAGGCTGTCCTGATCTTATCCATCAGAAGATTCGGTGCCTTCAGCATATAACGCTCGAAGGTCTCGGCGTTTGCCATGCAGACTGCCTGAGCGATGTACCAGTTATCGGGGAACAGTTTGTTCTCCAGTTCGAAAAGATCCGTAGTCTGCATGCCGTCATCTTCTATGAAAACGATACCCGGGTCGTAGGTCTCAGCCGCGTCTTTAAAGAACTTCTTCGTGAATTTATCAGTGTAGATCACGCGCGCATCTTCAGAAGTAAAGTCCTCGTCTCCGACTTCGCGGCAGATGACAAGCGGGTTAAAACCGTCAGCTATCCCGTTCAGGGTCTTGTCGATAAATGTAGTTTTACCGGAGCCCAAAAGCCCCATGAAATAAAATACTCTGACTTCCATCTCTTACTGTTTGTCAATATCGCTTACTATCTTATATGCTTCTTCAGCCAAAGTCTCAGCTGCCTTTGGATCAGCGGCTTCCAGCCCCTCGGTCACAGGAAATTCAGCTGCCGGAGCACCAGGCACATCCCGGAGATCGGGCTCCTGAACATAGACCGGCTCTGCGGGCTGTATTCCGCCCTCTCCGTAACTGTAATCGTATGATGAATGATCACCCTGAAGCACGTCAAACCCTGAAACAGCTGCGTTGTTCAGATTCCTCCTTGTTACTGCAAACGCAACGAGCAGCAATACCGCCACGACAAGCATGATGGCAGTTGCTATAATGTATGTAGTGCGAGAGGACGTACAATCCACCTGAAGGTAATGGATATTAAACCCTGCCTCTTTCAATCCGATATAATCAAGATGCTCATCATAATATTTGCGCATCTCGGTGTTCATCTTCCTGAGCTTGCCCTTGACCTCGATCGTGTTCTGCGTAAGGCTGTCGGTCTTCTCATCCAGATAGTCCCAGGTCTCATCCATGATCCGTTCAAGTTCTGAAACCAGCTTCTTGTTCTTTACAGAGACTGCAATTACAGAATCATCATCGAGCCAGACTATGTAGTGCTGATCTTTACCTGTGGTGATACCATTAGTCTTGTGAGTCGTCTCGGCAAAGTTTTCAAAAACAGCATCTATCTTTATCTCGATATAGGAGTCAACATTGCTCTCCAGCGTCCCCTGCTCAAGAAGCTTGTTGATATTTGAGACATTCTGCCCGAAGATCAGCTCTGCGTTCATCAGGACCGTAAATGCTGCCACTGCAAGCAGCAATATGCCAAATATCAATAACGCCCAGCCTCCGTTTGGTTTTTTCTGTTTCATGATCGTTTTTTGAACCTCTTTGTATTACTGTATGATCGATCCGACTATATTATATTACCACAAACCCGTTCAAAATGAACAGCGATTTGTATTTACTCCATAAAACAGGCCCGCTTTATCCGCGGGCCTGGCGTTTTTGATCCGGTTATTTGTTTAGAATAATCCTGCACCGAAGAGCGGAGCGAATACTACCGCTACTATAGTCATCAGCTTGATGAGGATGTTGAGTGACGGGCCGGAGGTATCCTTGAACGGGTCGCCTACGGTATCGCCTACGACTGCAGCCTTGTGGGTCTCGGAACCCTTGCCGCCGAAG
>CACYDX010000111.1 GCA_902773255.1 Oscillospiraceae bacterium | reverse complement strand
CTGTTCAGGAAAACAGCAGTTGTTTCAGGAAAACTGTTCGTATATGGTCTGCGCTATGCCGACTTCCTCATTGGCCGGGATCACCAGTACGGTGACCGGAGAATCCGCAGACGAGATGATGTATTCGCCTTTCGCAATGCTGTTCTTTGCACTGTCGAAGCGTACGCCGAGGCATTCCAGCCTGCTGCATATTTTTTCACGCACGAGCTTCGAGTTCTCTCCGATGCCGCCGGTGAAAACGAGATAGTCCATGCCGCCGAGTTCTACGTAAAAGCCGCCTATGTAGCGCACCACGGAATCGCAGAAAGCGTCTATCGCGAGCGCTGCCCGCTCATTGCCGGCCTCCGCGGCCTCCTGGATATCTCTGAGATCATTGCTTATGCCGGATATGCCGAGAAGGCCGCCCTTTTTGTCTATGCCCTGCATGATCTGCTCCATGCTCATACCCTGCGAGAGGAGAAACGGGATTATATATGCATCCATGTCACCGGAGCGGTTTGCATGCGGAATGCCGGTCTGCAGGGAGAAACCGAAGGATGTGTCCATCGAGCGGCCGTCCTCTATGGCACAGATGGAGCCGCTGCCGCCCATGTGGCAGGAGATCAGCCTGAAGTGTTCCCCGGCGATCTCTTTTATCCTGCGCGATACGTAGCTGTGTGAGGCGCCGTGGTAACCGAGCCTGCAGATGCCGTATTTCTCGTACCATTCATAGGGAAGCGCGTAAATGCGGCGTGAGAGCGGGATAGTCGTATGAAAGGCTGTCTCAAAGCAGCCCACCATCAGCCTGTCAGGAAGGATCTCCTTGAATACCTTAATTGCCTGTATATAAGGAGGATTATGCGCCGGAGCGACACTGACATATGCCTCCATGGCAGAGATCACATCATCCGTAAGCTCATGCACTCCGTAGAAGCCTTTCGCAAGCACGGTTTTGAAGCCCACCGCATCAAGCTGATCGATACTTTCCAGAGCGCCGCTCTTTTCATCCAGCAGATATTTAAGAAACAGTCTTATGCCGGAGGCGTAATCGGGAATGGAAAGGCATTCCGCCTTATCTGAAAAGCCGCTGCGGTTATTCTTATATGTGAAGATAGCGTCTTCACGGCCGACGCGTTCCGTCCTGCATTCAACGATGGCTTCCGCAGAGGGCATGTCGAAAAGCTTATATTTGAGAGAGGTGCTCCCAACATTGCATACGAGTATGAGCATATGTTTCTCCTTGATGCAGAGTATTCGAAAAAGCTTGTGGAAATTATATCACAAATATATAATCAAATCACGAAAAAATGTATAGTTTGACCATGGATCACTTTTATTTTTCTGTATGTGTGCTATACTGTGATTCAGTTAAATAACAAAAATTATCATCCAAAGGAAGTGTTTATCTTGAGATATCTTCTTTCAGGAAACGAGGCCATCGCCCGCGGAGCTTACGAAGCAGGTGTGAAAGTCTGCTCAGCATATCCCGGCACTCCGAGCACTGAGATCTTCGAGAACCTTCCGCAGTATAAGGATGCCCTTTACTGCGAGTGGGCACCGAACGAGAAGGTGGCGACCGAGGTGGCCTACGGCGCGGCAATAGCAGGCGTGAGAAGCATGACAGCCATGAAGCACGTCGGCCTGAACGTTGCGGCCGACCCGATGTTCACCGCCTCATATAACGGTGTTCTCGGCGGCTTCGTTATAGTGACTTCGGACGATCCGAGCATGCATTCCTCGCAGAACGAGCAGGATAACCGCCAGTATGCGAAGTTTGCAAAGATAGCCCTGGTGGAACCCTCCGACTCCCAGGAGTGCAAGGACTTCATGAGGGAGGCTTTCGAGATATCCGAGCGCTTTGATATGCCTGTCCTCTTCCGCTCCACTACCAGGATCTCACATTCGAAGAGCCTGGTGGAATTCGGTGAGCGCACCGAGATACCTCCCAAGACCTACGTGAAGGACGTTTTCAAGAACGACTGCGCACCGGGCTATGCCTACAAGAAGCGTGTAAAGGTAGAGCAGATGCTGGCGGAATTGGAGGAATACGGGTATACCAGCAAGCTCAACAAAGTAGAATACGGTGACGGGGAGGTCGGCGTCATCACCTGCTCGATCGCGTATCAGTATGCGAAGGAGGTCTTCCCCGAGGGAACATCATTCCTGAAGCTCGGCCTCACGAACCCGCTGCCTATGAAGCTGATCAGGGAATTCGCCTCAAAGGTGAAGAAACTCTATATCGTTGAGGAACTCGAAGGCTTCATGGAGCAGCAGATAAAGGCCGCCGGGATCGACTGCATCGGCAAGGAGCTGGTGAGCAATATGTACGAGCTCAACCCGCAGCGCCTGCGGCAGATGATCTACGGCATAGAGCCCGAGGTAAAGGAACTGTCCGTGAAGGCGGTGTCCCGTCCGCCAACGCTCTGCCCGGGCTGCCCGCACCGCGGCTTCTTCTATGCCATCGCAAAGCATAAAGACGTTATAGTGGCCGGCGATATCGGCTGCTATACACTCGGAGACAATCCTCCTCTCAGCGCTGTGCATACCTGCATATGCATGGGTGCCGGTTTCTCTGCCGGAGCAGGCATGGCCAAAGCCTTTGAGGTGAGCGGACAGCCGAAGAAGATGTTCGGCGTCGTCGGCGATTCAACGTTCTTCCACAGCGGCATGACTGGAGCCGTGGAGATTATCTATAACAAGGCGAATATAGTGCCTGTTGTGATGGATAACCACATTACCGGCATGACAGGCCATCAGGACAACCCCGGCAGCGGCTATACGCTGCAGGGCGAAGTGGCAGATGCGGTGAAGATAGAGGACGTGCTGAAAGCCTTCGGATACAGGAAGGTGCTGATAGTAGATCCCCAGGATCTGACTGCTACGGAGAAGGCGATAAATGAAGCCATTGCGTCCGATGTCCCGGCGGCAATAATAACACGCAGGCCCTGCCTGATGATAAAGCGGATGAAGCACGAAAGAGCCTTGTGCCGCGTTGATCCGGATAAGTGTATTGGATGTAAGATGTGCCTTAAGGTGGGCTGCCCGGCTGTGAGCATAAAGGACGGCAAGTCTGTTATCGATCCGACTCAGTGTGTCGGCTGCACAGTATGTGCCCAGGTGTGCCCGAAAGGCGCGATAAGCAGGGAGGAGGTCTGAGCCATGAAAAAGAGCGTTATCCTTGTCGGCGTCGGCGGTCAGGGTGCCATCCTCACCGCTAAGATCCTCGTCAACGGCCTTATCAGTAAGGGATATGATGTCAAAATGTCTGAGGTGCACGGTATGAGCCAGAGAGGCGGAAGTGTTTCCACTCAGGTGCATTTCGGTGATAAGGTCTATTCTCCCGTTATAGGCAAAGGCGCGGCGGACATAATGGTGGCCTTTGAAAAGATGGAGGCTGTGCGCTATGCGGATTTCCTCAAGCCGGACGGTATAGCCGTGATAAACGACTATGCAATGCCAAGCTCCACAACTGCCGCAGGTCTTGCCGAGTATCCGGAAGGATGCGTGGAGGCTATGCAGGAGGCTTTCAAATGCCATGTGTTCGATGCGGCGGGTATAGCTGAGTCCCTCGGAAATGCCAAGTGCATGAACGTGGTGCTCTTCGGGGCCATGACTGCGGTCCTGGGCATGGACGATATCGACTGGGAGACTGTAATACGTGAGACAGTCCCTGCAAAGTTCGTGGATCTGAACCTTCAGGCTTACAGAGCTGGCAGAGAAGCTATAAGTGAATAAACTTTCACATATATCAATATGCATTTTTTCTGAATAATTATGCAAGGCCGCCGGAAATGACCGGCGGCCCTGCATTTTGCCCGGAAATAGTAAAGACCCTGCGAATGACCGGTTCGCAGGGTTCTTGAGAGGGGGTTGAGAGGTGATTTGAAAGATCTTGAATCTTATCTGCAGATAAAATATCACATCTCAAATATACATACAAGCCCCCCCGGGGGATATGAAATGGTGAAACTTTCTCAAAATTTTTCCCGAAAATTCAAATACTGTGACGTGTCATAACCGTTCAGGTCCTGCTCTGGAGGAAAGAAGAATGGTATTGACTGCTGATATTCTGATTAAATATAATGATCAAAGAGATAAGCGGAGCAGTATATGCTCCGTCATAACGATAGAATCCGGAGACAGGCGGATGAAGAAGTTTGCAGTAATAAGCGGTTTTCTCGGCTCAGGGAAGACCACGACTATGATGGCACTGACCAGACACTATTCCGAACATTACGGGAAGGCGGCCATGATATCCAACGACCTCGGAGAGGGAGTGCTGCTGGCGGACCACAAGCTGGCGCAGCTCGAAGGCTGTCGTGCGCTGCAGATAAGCGACGAGTGCATCTGCTTCTGCCACGACGTGTTGACAGAAAAGCTTAATGCCTGCTATGCCGAAGGCTGTGATCTTGTCGTTTCGGACATACCGGGTTTCGGAGTCGGCGCGCAGGAGCACGTTTACCACGGGCTGAGTGATAGTTTTCCCGGACAGTTCGAGCTTGCCCCCTTCACTGTTCTGATAGAGCCGCGGAATCTCAGACTGCTGCGTGAAGGAAAAGCCGGTGATATGGGCTATATCCTTGATGCGCAGCTGAAAGAGGCTGACTTGATAGTCCTGAGCAAGTGCGAGCTGATGGAAGAGATGGAAAGCGAAGAGGGCTTGAGATGGCTTGCGGAACACTATCCCTGGACGGAGCAGATCGCTGTCAGCACAAAGACCGGTGAAGGCCTTGATGGGCTCTGCCATGCCATGCGCGACGGGAAAGCTTCAATGCGCCACCCTGAGATCGACTACGATGCGGACGACCTTCAGAATGCCATGGGCAGCCTGAGCGAATACTATCTG
>CACYDX010000110.1 GCA_902773255.1 Oscillospiraceae bacterium | reverse complement strand
GTGAGGGGCTGGCTATGGCTAAGAGATGCATAGTCAAGAGATGCATGACAGAGGCGGGAAATTGCCAAGAGATCCTTCGACTTCGCTCAGGATGACAGAGCCAAGAGATCCTTCGACTTCGCTCAGGATGACAGAGTCAGGAGATGCTTCGCAGGCTCAGCATGACAGAATGGTTGGGATTTTTCCACCTCATCCGCCCCAGTGTGCGCACTGGGGTACCTTCTCCTCAAGGAGAAGGCTTTACAGGATGTCATCCTGAAGAAGCGAAGCGAACTGAAGGATCTGTTGTCCAAGAGATCCTTCGGCAGAGCCTCAGGATGACAGGATAGCTCAGGATGACATGTTTCCACCTCATCAGTCAGCCTGAAGGCTGACAGCTGCCTCGCTGCTGCGAAGAGAACACCTCATCCACCCCAGTGTGCGCACTGGGGTACCTTCCCCTCAAGGGGAAGGCTATATAGAAACGGAGAAGACCACCGGTGGGTGGTCTTCTTCTCTTATATATCAGTATCCGCTGCTGTGGTATCTCCACGGGGACTGGCTGTTTTCGCGTATCAGGTTCCATTTATAATTCTTATATGTGAATCCCGGTCTGAGACCGTTGATCCTGGCATCCTTATCGGTCTGGAAATCGGTCTTCAGCACCATCACCTGTTCGGGGGCCAGCCTGAGCTTGCCGGCCAGACCGCGCGATTCCATGTCGCCAGCATAGGAGATGTCTTCAAGGTGAAGTCCCTCGCTTTGCGAAGTGAGCCTTTTTATCGTTTCCACAGCCGCATCGAAATCCGACTGTACGAATATCAGTGAGTTGAACGGCTTGCTTACCAGTTCCTTGGGTTTGAACTTTGAGATCCCCCAGAACGCGAAAAGCGCAGCGATGACCAGGACCCCGGCATAAGTTCCGAGCGTACTGCCCCGGGTGACGGTCGTATCGATCGCGAGATCCGAAGTATCGGCCGTGAAGATGGACACCGTCTCTTTTTTCAGCATATCCTGCGCATCGGTGGCATTTTTGCCCAGCTTGCCCACGAGGAGCGCGTCATCAGTCCTGATCTCCTCGTTTTTCACGATGAAGGTGACGATCTCATTCGTTTCGGGAACATACAGCGCGTGGTAATTATCTGTGCCGGTCTTTATCGGGATGATCCTTAAAATCAGGAGCTTATGATCTCTTGCGCCGTAAATGCCAAGAACGTTCTCCGTTTTATATGTAACGTAGCAGTCCTTGTATTCCTCAAGCTTATGGCCCTGCGCCAGAGCCCTGTTCAGGTCCACCGTTTCGCCGCTGAAAATATAGGCGGCGTCATCCTTGAGTCCGAAGCAGATCCCCGCCACGAAAAATGCGGCGATCAGCAGCAGGACTATCCCCGCGATGACCCTTTTAGGCGTTGTCTTCTGTTCCATGCTGTCCTCCAAATAAAGTATTTTTCAACACTGAAAATCAGTATATCCCGACTGCGGCTGCGAATCAACTTCTCATTTTATGCTTCCCGGACGACCGGCTCCGGGAAAGCAGCGTTGTCACCGGGGATGCAACGCACCAGCTGATACGGGATGGCGTTTTCGTCCAGCTGCCGCAAAAAGGCCTCACGGACCGTATCCTCCCTGAAACGCTGCTGCAGCGTAAGGCAGATATTCCCGCCGGCAGCGCCGATCTCGGCCATGAAGCTGAAGGTGTTCGGCGGGTGGACCCATATCTCCCTTATCATGTCCGCCACCGCTCCGTAGCGCCACTGGCCTATGTAACTTACGAGGAATGTTATCAGGCCTTCCCCGCCGTTGAACATCCGGCCGAACTGCACCTTTTTCTCATCCACGGTTTTTGCGGCCTCAGCCGTGAGCCGGACTGCATTGGCATTTGCAGTCATGGCCGGTCGGACACGGTCGGCATCGCTCTGGATGAAGGTCATGCCGCGGTAAACGGTGCACTGCCGGTCAAAGGGCATGGCTCTGACCCTTGCGGAATATGGGAAGAGCGCCATGCTCAGGCAGTTGTGGCAGGTATTCACGGCATTGAGCATCGGCCTGGCGTTGATCACATAGGCGCTGATGATCTCCTTTTCCCGGTTTGGATAGAGCCCGTCGATGGCCCGCGCCAGAAGCAGGGACACCATCGTGCCGGGGCTCGAGTCGTTTGCCGAGGTGAACCTGATGAAGGCCTGCTCCGGGATGAGAACGTCCCACAGGGTCGCGGGACAGGGGGCAAGGCCGCCGTCGGTCTCGAGGGTGAACGCCTTCTCAAAGGCAGCCGCTCCCCCCGGAGGCGGCTCCTTCAGGCTGAGGGCGTCCTGCGGATCGGCGAGCTCGTCCGCCGGTGCGGGGAAATCAGCGGTAAGGATATTTCCCGGATCCGTGAGTCCGAAGCGCTCGCGGCCGTAGTAATAAAGCAGAGTGGAGAGCACGGCGTACATGCCCGTGCCGTCCGTTATGCCGTGGAAGAAGTCCAGATGGAGCCTGTCCTCAGTGCAGCAGATGCACCAGACATGGAAGTTCGACATTTCGGAGTTCAGGCGGATCCTGTCATCCGTGAGCAGCAGGGGCACAGGCAGCGGGTTTTCCTCATAGAAATATTCCCTCTCCCCTTTTTGGAGCCGCACGCAGAAATGCGGATAGCGCAGAGCCGTGAGATCCATGGCGCGGCGCAGCGCTGAGGGATCGATCTTCTCAGTGAGGCAGACAGTCAGCCGCACGGTATAGTCCACACCCGCTCCGAAGCAGCCGTGAACGTGCATCATATCTCCGACCGTGATCTTTCTCATCCGCTTTCCTCCTTCCCCGGCAAAGCCGCGGTGTTCCTATACCCGACTAAACCTTACCACAAACGGCGCCGGCTTACAATCCGTTAATGCGGGAACATCCGGGCATACAAAACTGTTTATGAAGCATTGAAGAAACTCTCCCGCTCTGTTATACTGATTGCCATACTTATTAAGTTAACATTATTTTCGAGGTCCCTCATACTATGAACATTCTTATACTGAACGGCTCCCCTGCCGGAGAAGGCAGCATAACCCTCCAGACCATGCTCTATATCGAGGAGTTCTTCCCCGGGCATGAATACGAAGTGCTCAACGTGGGCCGGAAGATAAAGGCCATGGAGAAGGACTTTTCGTCCGCTGAGGAGATGCTCGGGAAAGCCGATATCATAGTTTTCTGCTATCCCGTATATACTTTCCTTGTGCCCTCCCAGCTGCACAGGTTCATAGAGCTCATAAAGGAGCACGGCTTGGTTATAAGCGGGAAGTTTGCCACCCAGGTGAGCACCTCGAAGCATTTCTACGATATCACGGCCCATGAGTTCATCCGTGAAAACTGCGCCGATCTCGAGCTGAAATACATAAGGGGCCTCTCGGCGGACATGGAGGACCTTCTGAAGAAAAAGGGCCAGAAGGAAGCTTTGGACTGGTTCGGCCACGTGCTCTGGGCCGCGGAGAACGGCAGGGCCGAGGAAATCCTGATGCCGGCGACTGAAGATAAGCCTCTCGGCATTGCGGAGGACGGAGAATACAGGCCCAAGCTCAACGGTTACGGCGAGATCGCCATTGTGACGGATCTTGCGGATGACGATCAGGAGCTCAAGGCCATGCTGAGGCGTTTCGGAAATGTATCGCCTTTCAGGTTCAGAACGATCAATATCCGGGAGTTCCCCTTTCAGGGCGGCTGCCTGGGCTGCTTCAACTGCGCTGCGGACGGGACATGCATCTATAAGGACGGCTTCGACACTTTTCTGCGCTCGAAGATCCAGGACTGCTGCGCGACCGTATACGCCTTCACGATAAAGGACCATTCCATGGGCTCTCTCTTCAAGGTATATGACGACAGGCAGTTTTGCAACGGGCACAGGACCGTTACCATGGGAAAGCCCGTGGGCTATATGATAAACGGTCACCTGAGCGCGGAGCCGAACCTGCAGACGCTCATAAAGGCAAGGGCGCAGGTGGGCGGAAACTATCTGACGGCCATCGCCTCCAATGAGGCGGATATAAACAGGGAGATAGACGCGCTGGCCGCGGAGATCGAATACGCCGTGACCAATGATTACCAGCAGCCGGCCGATTTTTACGGTGTAGGCGGGATGAAGATATTCAGGGACCTCATATTCACCATGCAGGGACTCATGAGGGAGGACCACCGCTTCTATAAGAAGCACGGCTTCTACGACTTCCCGCAGAAGCGCGCCGGCATGATAGCGGGCATGTACGCCGTGGGCGCGATGATGAACAACAAAAAGCTTGCAAAGAAGATCGGCGCGAACATGACGAAGGGCATGCTCATGCCCTATCAGGCTGTGATAAACAAGGCGAAAAAAGGCCTGAGGCCGGACGACGCATTAAAAGGAAGGTGAACCAACATGCCGCTGCATATGAATTCCTTCAATCCCGAGGACGATTCCCGCGATCTTCTGAACTTTATAATCCAGAACGGGATGGATGCTCCTGAGTTCACCACCGTGAGCGACGACAGAATGACCGTGCACCTCACGAAGCTCATGATCGACAGCCTGACCGGCCAAAGGATAGGCAAGTTCGTGACTACACTTTACAAGGACCTGCAGAAGGACAGCTACGGGCTTGTGGACATCGACCTCACGTTCGACGGCGGAAAGCCTGTTGCGCTGAGATTCCTCCATAAGCAGCCGCAGTCCTCCGAGGCCAACGAGTACTACGACGTTGAGGTGGAGGACGGAGGCCAGCACCTGCTGGTGGAGACGGTGAACCGGCAGTTTGCAAGAAAGGATGAGATAGAAGGCAGCGTGCTCGAGGTGTGCGCCAGCGCATTCCCCTTCCGGCTCTCCGTTTTCGATGATATAGAGACCTTCAACAGTGCCTTCGGCTTCGGCAGGCAGGAGGGCGGGAACAGGATAGGCGGCCTTTCGGAGACCTTTGCCTCTCCCGCAAGCCTTATGAGCACGGAGCACGAGGAAGGGGCGGGAGACGTTTATTCCTGGCTCAACGGCGTTGTGAAGAGCATCCGCGAAGTGAGCGTGGATTTCGGCAGGAGAAATATCGATTTCACCATCGCCTATACTGAGACGGCCCTCGGAGTGATCCCCGTGGCAATGCACAGGGAGATCTTCGATCTGAGCGAGCTTGCGCCGGAGAAGATACTGGTGATGTACGCCTATGTGAAGGCCGACTTTGCCGCCGTGCAGTAAGGGGGAAAGACTGATGAACGAAAACCCGGAAAAAAAGAGCAGAGCGCTGCCGGCAGTCCTCGCAGCGCTGCTGATATGTGTATTCATCGTGCAGTGCCTTTTCTGGGCGGGCCTTTTCAGGCGCGAGACGGCGGTGCGCGAGCTCAATGTGGCCGAAGTGACGGCGGAAGAGCAGCCTGCAGAGGAGGAAGCTCCCGCCCCTGCCGATGCAGAGAACATTGAGCCCGCTTCCCTGAACAGCGTGCCTGAGGGCGACCTTTCCCGCGAGCGCTATGAGCTGGAGCAGGTGCTGGTATTCAGCAGGCACAATATCCGCTCCCCTCTCAATTCCCCCGGTTCAACGCTTTACAGGATGACGCCGTACGAATGGTTCCAATGGTCCGGCAGCCCCGGCGATCTTTCGCTGCGCGGCGGCGTACTTGAGACCAACATGGGCCATTTCTTCCGCAAATGGCTGGAGTCTGAGGGCTTCTTCCCGGAGAATTACCATCCGGAGAAAGGCGCCGTGCGCGTATACGCCAATGCAAGGCAGCGCACCATCGCCACAGCGCAGTATTTCACGGCAGGCCTTATGCCCACTGCGAACATGGATATAGAGACCCATGTTAAATTCAATAATATGGATCCCGTGTTCACTCCGAAGCTCACTTTTATTTCGCCTGAGTACGTCTCCGCTGTGGAGGATCAGGTGTCTGAGATCTTCGGCGCGAAGATCGAAGGTCTCGCGGATAACTATGCCCTGATAAGCGATGTTATCGACATGGAGGAATCTGAGGCATGGAAGGACGGGAGCATCGGTCCCTTAAGGACAGACGATACCAAACTCCATCTTGAGCTGGATAAAGAACCCGGCTTGCGGTGCACCCTGGGGAGCATCTGTTCGGCGAGCGATGCGCTGCTGCTCCAGTATTATGAGGAGCCCGATGATCTGAAGGCAGGTTTCGGCCACGAGCTCACATTTGAGCAGTGGAAGCAGATCGCAGAGATAAAGAGCACCTATATTGAAATCGTCTACGGCACTCCGCTGCTGGCGATAAACGGGGCGCACCCGCTGCTGCAGGAGATTGAATCTGAGCTCGGGACTGAAGGAAGGCGCTTCACTTTCCTCTGCGGGCACGATTCCAACGTCGCCTGTCTGCTCTCGGCGCTCGGTGCGGAGGAATATGAGCTGCCCGGCTCTATAGAGCCAAAGACACCCATCGGCTGCAAGCTGGTGTTCTGCCGCTGGCGGGCAGAGGACGGCAGCAGCTGGATCAGCGTGGATATGGTATATCAGACGGCGGAGCAGATGAGGAGCGCGCCGGTATTGGATCTCGAGGTGCATCCGGCCATAGTCCCGCTGAGCTTTGAAGGGCTTGCCGCAAATACCGACGGGCTCTACCCCGAGGACGATTTCATGGCATGTCTGGCTGACAGCATAGCCGCCTATGATGAGCTTCAGGAGAAATACACCGCTGCCGACGCCGCGGCATAAAAAGGCAAAAAAAACACCGGTTTGCTTTCTCTAAGCAGGCCGGTATTTTTTATTCTTCCTGTTCTTCGGGGAGATCCGCGTCCGCAGCAGGCTGAAGCTTTCAGGCGGGGACGAGCCTGCGGTAGGCTATCTCGAGCAGGCCTATATTAAGCAGGGCGAAGATGAGCAGATAAAACGGCATTATGCCGATGCCCGCCGCCTGCTGGATATAGCCGAACACCGTGGGCATGAAGGTGCAGCCGATATAGGCCGAGGCCATCTGCAGGCCGATCACCGCCGCGCTGTGCCGCCTGCCGAAATTGCCGGGCGCCATGTGCTGGATGGACGGATAAACGGGCCCCATGCCCGTTCCTATGACGACGAAGCCTATCGCCGCAACTATATAGCTTTGTACGGGCAGCAGCACCATAACAATGCCCGCAAGTTCAACTGCTATGCCGATGCGGATGAGCAGCCTGTCGCCCAATCGGTCGGAGACAAAGCCGGAAATAACCCTGCCCAGCATCAGCCCGCCGAAGATCAGGGAGCCGAAGGAGGCGACGGTCTGATCGCTCAGGTACGGCCTCGTCCCGGCAAAATAGCTCGGGACCCAGAGAAAGCAGGTGCCCTCGCCGGAGCAGTAGGCAAAGAAGGCTATAAGCGTCAGCACAACGCCGGGGACTTTCAGGGTCTCCCCGATGCCGGCGCTCTCCTTATCCGCCTCCTCAGCCTGCGCCTCGTTCTTTTTCCACAGCGGCAGCGAAAGGACGCACACGAGCAGTATGCCCACCTGGATGTACGCCGTCCAGCGGTAACCCTCGTTCCAGCGGGCGGACCTGAGCGCAAGGGACATTATATATGGGCTGATCATGGCGCCCACGCCGTAGAAGCAGTGGAGAAAATTCATCACCGAAGAGGGATAGTGATCCGCCACATAGTGGTTCACGGAAGCATCGATGGCGCCGGCTCCCAGACCGTAAGGCACGGCGAAAAGGATGAGCAGCCAGTAGCTCCCGGAGACGGAGAAGCCCAGAAGGCCCAGCACCGTGAGTGCGATTGAGACGATGACTATATATTTGGTATGGAACCTTCTTATGAGGCGGGGACTCACCAGGGCGGAGATGATCGTCATGAAAGAGATGGTCATGGCGACGTATCCCGCATATGACGAAGGCACGTCAAAGACCTTCTGCATAACGGGCCAGCCCGAGCCAAGAAGAGAATCCGGCAGCCCGAGACTGATGAATATCAGGTAAATGACCGCCAGAAGCAGAGACGCCATCACAGTTTTTCCTCCCGAGATATCATTAGGGCGAAAATATTATACAATAAAGGGAAAAAACAGTCAAAACAGGCTTAAAGCATATTGCAATTTATTCTGCAGGTGCTATACTCAATATCACTATACGCTCACACGGGCAGTTAAAGGAGGACAGACCATGGCAGAGATAAAACCGATATTAAAGCTTGACGACGAAGATCTTAATGCAGTATCAGGCGGCGTGTTCAGATTCTTTAAACGACTTCCGTTCTGCCTGGCCTGCGGCAAGCGGATGGCCCAGGGGCCCAGCTCCTTCGTCTACGTTTGCACCAACAACAGATGCTCGCAGTTCAGCGCGGTAAAGAGCTCCAGGGACGTTTTCTGGGGCTGAGGGAAACAGATAAAAGCAGACGGATCTTTCTTCCGTCTGCTTTTTTTCGTTTCTCAGCAGTGCTGACTGTGATACAGTACGGAAGAGTAAAGCGATCATAATACCCTGAATACTACAGCAGCGGTCCCACTGTTCTCTGCCCCGCCGCTGTTATATTATGTAAATCTATTTATGTATATAATTATATGTTAATGTATATATGTTTACTGTAATATGTATATTAATATATGTAAATAATAATATGTTTAATAATTTATGTTTATAATATTATGAATATTAT
>CACYDX010000109.1 GCA_902773255.1 Oscillospiraceae bacterium | reverse complement strand
TTTTCTATCGCCTCACCTTCAATGCCGAGCTCTTCAAGGCATTCAAGCTCTCTGGTGGTGAGTTTTCCCGCTTTTTTACCTTTCTCAAAAAGCTCTGTCAGCTTCTCTTCGGGGGTCTTTTCAGGCTGTTCCTCGCGTTCTTCCTCCTTCTCCCTTTCAGGCGTCTTTTTCTTTGAAGAGCTTCTTTTCTTTTTTTCTTTCACAGGGAGCTCCGCTTCAGCTGCCACGTCCGGCGCTTCAGGTTCCGCAGAGATCTGCAGCTGTTCCTCCACCTGTACTGCATCTGCATTGTCCGCAACTATATCCGCAGCCTCTGCTTCAGCTTCTGCCGCTGCCGCAGTCTCTATCGGGGTCTCAGCCTCAACGTTGAGTTTTTCAGCTTTTTTTCTGCCCATTGTTTATTTCCTGCCTTTCTCCTGTTCCTGTTTTTCTTTGATAATATCGCCTATAGACTTTTTCTTTACAGCCTTTCTCATCGCTGAAACATAGTCTTCAAGTGTTTTTTCACTGTTTGCAAGGGTCTCCGGTTCCTCTGACAGACCTATAAGCATTGACATCTCTTCACTGTCCAGACAGGCACTCAGAGACGATACGCTTGCCGTTTCATCATTACCGAGTTTTTCGGTTATCACTGCGAACAGCTTCTTCAGCCTCTCATCCGTAAATTCATCCTGTGATGGAAGCTGAACTGTTCTGAATAACCCGGGTTCAAGAAAAAGCAGCCTGATGATCCCTTCTTCAGCTCTGGCAGATGCCGGGTTTTCATAATTGCGCACATTCACTGTACGGCTGATCATATCCCGCATTTCTTTTGTTTCAGACCTTTTGACAAGCTTTTTTCTCCTGCTCTCCACATCGCTGATCACAGCATCGGGTTTTACCCCTATCATTTCAGCTATGTGTGAACTGTACACCTGCCTTTCGGCCTTTGAAGGAAGCAAAGCAATAAGCGCTTCCACTTCCGCGGCGAACTCGGCCTTCTGATCTGCTCTGTTCAGATCATATTTTTCTGCGATCTGCCTGATCTTGAAGTCCATCCTGTTTTCAGAGCTGTCGATAAGCTTCTGGAATGCGTCAGCTCCTTTGGCCTTCAGGAACTCATCAGGATCCTTATAATCTCCTTCCAGCCTCAGCACTCTCACCTTTACATCAAGCTTCTCAAAGATCCCTATGGCTTTGGTAGTCGCTCTGGCTCCTGCACCGTCGCTGTCATAGGCAATGAGTATCTCGTTTTTATAGTGCGAGAGCAGCTGTGCCTGCTGTTCAGTCAAAGATGTTCCAAGCGATGCTACGGCAGAATCGAAACCTGCCTGATGCAGCGAGGCTACATCTATATTCCCCTCGGAGAGGATAAAATAATCCCTCTTGGATTTTTTGGCTAGATTCAGGGCAAAGAGGTTCCTGCCCTTAATAAATGCGACAGTTTCAGGTGAATTGAGATATTTCGGCCCTTCACCGTCAAGCAGCCTTCCGGAAAAAGCTATCACATTTCCCCTCACATCTATCACCGGAAACATCAGTCTGTTGCGGAAAGTGTCATAGAATCCGCCGTTTTTCCCTTTTTTAACAAGTCCAGCATCGTTCAGATCAAAGTCCGACCAGCCCTTGTCTCTCATTGCCTTCCTCAGGCTGTCCCAGGTGTCCGGTGCAAATCCAAGGCCGAAATCCGTAGCCGTCTTTCTGTTTATCCTGCGTTTTTCGATATATTCTCTGCACTTTTCCCCTTCGGCGGATAAAAGCTTTTCATGGTAAAACCTTGCCGCATCCCTGTTCAGGGCAAATATCTTTTCGCGCTTCCGGCTCTCCGGATCCTCCTGTCTTTCCGGCATCTGCATGCCGGCGCGTTTTGCAAGCATCTCGACGGCATCCGGAAACGAGACGTTTTCTATCTCCATGATGAAATTGATCACGCCGCCGCCCTTGCCGCAGCCGAAGCAGTGATAGATCTGCTTTGAACGGGAAACAGAAAAAGACGGCGTCTTTTCATTATGGAAGGGACACAGTCCGAACAGATTATTCCCGCTCCGTTTGTTCAGCGCAACATACTGCGAAACAACATCGACTATATCGTTTTTCTCAGTTACCTCGGTGAGAAAACTATCGGAAAACTGTGGCATCTTATCTCCTTTATTTCACAGTCCATGCAAGCGGGATGAAAAGTCTCTCATATGTCTCTATGGCAAAGCCGTCCGTCATGCCGGATATATAATCAACGGCTGCGCGTTCAGCGCCTTCCTTTTCCATAATAGTTCCAAATTCATTCGGAAGCGCGTCGGGATTGGAGACATAGTATTCGAAGAGCCTGAGGATCAATCCCTCGACCTTGCTCTCCTCGCCCTTGGCCATGGGATTGACATAGATATCGGAGAACATATAGGAATGGAAATAGTCGAACACTTCCTGCATCTCATCCGACATTTTCAGAACGCCTTCCGCACTGTTGCGGACAAGATCCGTTATGAACGAATTGATCCTCTCACTGTTTCTGGTTCCGCATTTTTCACGTATAAGTGCAGGCACTTCCTCTTCAGACAGTATCCCGGCTCTGATCGAATCGTCCAGATCGTGGTTTATATAGGCTATCCTGTCGCACAGACGAACGGCAGTCGCCTCCGGAGTATCATCCGGTGATCCTTTCGTGTGGTTCAGTATACCCATTCGTGTCTCATAGCAAAGATTAAGACCTATTCCCTCTCTTTCAAGCACATCCGCGACTCTGAGACTTTGCTCGTAATGCTTGAACCCTTCGGAATAAATGCTGTTGAGCGCTCTTTCTCCCGCGTGACCAAAAGGAGTGTGCCCGAGATCATGTCCGAGGCCGATGGCTTCGGCAAGGTCTTCATTGAGCCGCAGCGCCCTTGCCACGGTACGGGCAAGCCTTGTCACCTCAAGCGTATGTGTAAGACGGGTCCGGTAATGGTCGCCTTCCGGCCGCAGGAACACCTGCGTTTTATGTTTTAGTCTTCTGAAAGACTTGCAGTGTGTTATCCTGTCGATATCACGCTGGAAGCAAGTACGCAGTTCGCACTCTTCCTCGGGATAAAGTCTTCCCCTTGACTGATCTGCGCATATGCCGTACCGGCCTATGATCATATGCTCGAGTTTTTCTCTTTCCTCTCTCAGACAGGGCACCGTTTTACCTCCTCCCGCAGCATGTTTTTTTCTTCTGTTGTATTAGTACGAGAATAACCTCAGAATATCCTTTTTTGATTTAAAAGTTTTTTCAGGTTTGAGCTGCGGTTGTTTCAGCTCCTGTTTTACTGTCCAGTGCGCACCACACCGTGATAGTGATTATTACTATAATGCCTCCAATAAATGCAAGAACGCCGGGAGTTTCGCCGTCGAACAGCATCACCCATACCGGATTGAGCAGCGGCTCAAGCCCTCCCAGCAGACAGCAGGCGAGCGGCGGGCAGTTTATGGACGCATGGATATAGAGTATATATGAGATACCCAGCTGGAATATGCCCAGCGCCAGAATGCTCAGTACAGTTACGGCAGTTAAGGCCGGTCTTGTTGTGATAACAAACGGCAGTCCCACGAGGAATGTGATGAACTGGCCCAGGGTTATTGCGCTGAATCTGCTGTTTTCCTCCATCTCACCGACAGAAACATACATCCCCGCCATAAGAAGACCTGCAAGGACAGCGACAAGATTTCCCAGCAGATATCCTCCCTCGAGCTTGTCCAGGAACACGAGAGCTATCCCGCCGAGCGTCAGTATCACCGTGATAATGTCACGAATTCTCATCTTCGTTTTCAAAAATAACGCCGAGAGGATAACGATGAACACCGGGCACGTGAACTGAAGGACTATGGCGTTTGCTGCAGTGGTAAGCTTGTTTGCGCAGGAAAAGCAGGTATAGACTCCCGCTGTAAGTATACCCGCCATCAGAGTTTTCCTGTTTATTATCATTTTTCGGCCGGTGGCAAGTGCATATATAAGTATGGTAAGTCCCGCGATAAGGCTCCTTATCGATGCCACTGCAAAACCGTTCCAAGGGAGCAGTTTCATAAGTATCCCCGCAGTGCTCCAAAGCGCTGCGCAGATCAGCATTTCGATTATGCCCCTGTTTCTGTTTTCCATCTTTTCTCCGATCTTTCAGCCGTTCTTTTTACTATGCCTGAGATATCCGAGCGTCTGAGCAAGTGCTTCTTGTTTTTCAACTCCTGCAAGCCTGAGCTTATGGGCATATCCGAGCGCCTCACTGAACTCCGGTCCCGGTGACATTCCTTCGGCGATCAGGTCCTCGCCCTTTACATACGGCATCGACATGCGCCTGCAGTATTCGGAAAGCTTCTCTCTCAATTCGTGTTCGATATTGTCATAGCCGCCTGCGCAGGAACCGCAATGATCCGCTTTTGACAGCAGAATGAGGTCTTCAGGTGAAACAGACAGGTCGAACAGTTTCATAAACGCTTTATCGGATGCTTTTTGCTGGACGAGCATATTAGGTCTCATATGAAGCTTTACCATGTTGAGAACATACCTTTTGAGTTTTATCTCATTGGTCAGCCTGTCCAGCAGCTTTCCAGCCTGATCCAGGCCTTTCTCATCATGCCCGTATGCATGGATCACTCCGCCGATCTCTTCTGTCGCTATGCTTTTCCCGAGATCATGGCACAGCGCCGCCAGCATGAAATAAAATGGTTGTTCAGCCTGGACACGGAGTTTTGCGGCCTCATCGATCGTCTTCATCGTATGCTTCCACACATCCCCCTCGGGATGAAAAACCGGGTTTTGCTTTACTCCTGAGAGCTTCTCGAGCTCCGGGAACCAGAAATGAAGCCCATTCATTTTTCTGAGTCCCTCAAAAAACACCGATGGCAGCTCTGATTTGAGAAAGACATTTTCGAGTTCTCCCATTATCCGTTCCGGGCTGAGTGTACTCAGATCCATTCCGCGGCAAAGCTCGACCGTCTCATCTGCTATACTGAAGTCCAGTTTTGCAGCAAAGCGGCAGGCCCTCAGCACTCTGAGCGGATCCTCGGGAAAAGATATGCTGCTCACATGCCTTATTACTTTATTTCTTATGTCTTCAAGGCCGCCGTAGAAATCATATATCTCTCCGTTCATTATATCCCGCATGAGAGCATTAATGGTGAAATCTCTGCGCGCCGCCGCTTTGCGGAGTCCTATATGAGGATCGACAAAGACATCAAAATCCTTGTGTCCGCCACGTCCCGTCATTGTTTCAGAGCGCGGCAGAGCAATATCGATGTTCCTCCCTTTCAGATTGAATACTCCGAAACCGGCGCCGGTGGTGATGCAGTCACCAAGTTTTTCCAGAATAGTCCTTGTCTGCTCAGCGCTGAGCCCGTGAATTTCGATATCTATGTCTTTGTTCTCTTTTCCTATTATCCCGTCGCGGACATAACCGCCCACATAATAGGCTCTGCCGCCCTTTGAGGCAGCCTGCTCCGCAATGATCTCCGCGACTTCCGGATCGGTCTTCAGCATCGTTTTCACCCGTGAGATTTGTTTTTCAAAGTATTATCATGAAATCCGGACATTTGTCAATCTGATATCGGCATGGAAGGAAAACGGGGACAGTATTATCTGTCCCCGTTATAAATCTGTCTGTTATCAGGCAATAGGTGTAAGCATCATAGCTTTGATGCTCCCCTCATAACTTACCATACAGGCGTTGAACTGGTCTGCGCTTATCGGAGTCCCGATACTGCTGCTTCTGTCTCCGTTCTCAACATAGAAGAATCCTTCTGCTGTGGTATACACTCCGTTTATAACGGAAACCGTTCCGTTGTTGTACTTGCACGAATAGATATCGCTGCTGTCAGCCCCGCTCGAGCCTTCATGAATGAATCCGGAACCATTGTAGTAGTATCTGTCTCTGGCGCTGCTCTTCAGTACTTTCACCGGTGTTCCGTTATTCAGCGTAAAAACTGAATAAACTATATGATCCCACAAAGAGCCGGTAGTGCCGCCTATCTGACCTACTATCAGTTCTTCCGTTCCGTCACCGTCAAGATCCTTGAGGAAATAACCAAGCGTTATTCCGGACAAGGTAAGGTCGGTCCAGAGTTCATACTTGTCTTCGCCGCCGCCTGCAAGTGAGATATAGTTCTCAAACACACTGCTGTACGCAGTCTTGAAATCAGAGATGGCTGTGACGGTTATTGCTGCGGGGTTGGAATAAAGGCTTGTCCCGCAACCTGTAAATTTAGCCCTTGCCTGCCAGCCGTTCATGCTCATCGGTACATTTTTAAGCCCTACAGTCTCTCCGTTATCATATACATCCACAGTGAGACCGGGATTTCTGTTCTTCGCATCTTCAACACTGCAGGTCGCTCCCGTTGAATCCAGAAATTCCCAGATGATGCTTTCGGCGTTGTCTGCTCTGGCTATGAACCAGCAGGTCCCGCCCTGCTGCAGTGTTTCGGCTGTCGGATGCTTGGTTATGCTCAGCACTTTCGGCGTAGGAGCAGGCGTAGGTGTCGGGGCGGGTGTATTTGTCGGCTTGGATGCTGACGCAGTATCCGTGCCATCAGAGGAGTCAGTTTTTATCTCCGCCGGTTTTGTAACATCGGCTTCTGTGGCATTTGGATCGAGCACCCAGCTGTACGCACATCCTTCCGGTGCTTCTGCACCGGTCCACTCATTGCACGGGCAATACACATAGATCCACTTTCCTGCATCTATGTGTATGACTCCTCCGCCCTCAAGCGCCTTATCATATGCCTGAGGTATATATCTTTCAGCATCACGGAATTCCTGATCCAGAATAAAGACCTGCCAGGCAACATTCTGCGAGTTTACGGGAGTGAATCTGTAGTAACCGCTCTCAGCGCACAGCTGATGACAGAATCCATATCCTGAATAGAGTTCTGATGCATTCACGGTCGATGCTTCTATTCTCTTTTCAGGGTCCGTATCAGTCTGTGCATCGCTCACGCCGGCATCAGGGGAGTCCGTGACCAGTACGACATCATACCCTTCAGCCGGTTTGGGAACCTTTGAACCGCATGCAGCGATCAGAAGCGATATTATAAGCAGAATTGGTATGATCGCTATCTTTTTCATTTGCATAACAATTCCTTTCATCTTTTTCTTCCTACATAAAGACGGAAAAATACACGTCACGGTTTCCCGCAGTGTATATAATAAGTTCAAGAGGCCGCATCTGCGGCCTCTTCCGATCTCTGATGGTTCAGATCATTCTTTTGGCTCTTCCTTGTTCTCTTCGAAGGATTCCACTTCAGCATCGACCACATCCTCGAAGGAGGACTCCGCATCCTGCTCTTCTTCCTTGACAGCCTCTGCAAAGTTGATCACTCTCTCGGAGACCTTTTCCACTGCCTCATGGATCTTTTCATTTACTTCAGGTGCCTTCTCTGCGATCTTATCGACCACATTCTGGACCGCAGTAGTTACTCCGGGGATCTTCTCTGAAGCAAAATCCGATACCTGCTGAAATGCCTCGTTGAACTTTTCCTTTACTTCCGGGGTCTTTTCCTTGACGACATCCGCAGTCTCTCCATAGACCTCTTTCGCAGCTTTCTTGATCTCGTTGATCTTCTCGTTATTGTCGGTAACGCCATCGGGATTGTTTGCTTTATACCTGTCAGCTATCTTCATTGCCGCATAGACAGCTCCGGCGGCTATCCCAAGCCTTACAAGTCCGTTAAACAGTGCCATAATATATCTCCTTTTCTAATAATATTGATTTCCATAATATAATAAGCCTTTGAAACTTAAAAAATGTAAATCAACAGTGAACATTTTCAGCTTTCCGGATCTTCATTGTCTTCCGGATCTGACAGGTCCTCGGGCAGAACGAGCATAAGATCGTCCTTGGTTGGTGCATCCATCGCCGCAACCCTGTTGGCCTGCCTGACTATCATGTCCTCAAAACAGTTGCGTACATCACGGCCGTTTCCGAAGTTTTCTGTTCTGTTTTCATAGAGATCATCGAACATCGCCCTTGCAGCTTCACGCGCTTCATCCGAAAGGACATAGCTGTTCTTTTTCAGATTCCCCTCAAATATTGCCATCAGCTGCTCTCCGTTGTAGTCGGGGAAGAAGAAATACTTATTGAATCTGGATTCAAGGCCCGGGTTGGAAGACAGAAACTTTTCCATAGGCTCAGTATATCCGGCAACTATTACAATAAGATCCTTTCTGTGGTCCTCCATCGCCTTGAGTATGGTCTCGATAGCCTCACGTCCGAAATCATTCTCTCCGCCTGACGAGAGCGAATACGCTTCATCTATGAACAGCACTCCACCGAGCGCCGCACGTATGACCTCCTGTGTCTTTAAAGCTGTCTGCCCGACATATCCGGCTACGAGTCCGGATCTGTCTACTTCAACAAGCTGGCCCTTGCTGAGAACCCCTATCGCAGCATACAGGCCGCTTACAAGCCTTGCTACGGTCGTTTTTCCTGTACCGGGATTACCGAGGAAAACCATGTGCAGAGACATCGGTGTGACTGGAAGGCCGTTCTCCTCCCTTAGCTTTCTGACCTTTACCAGGTTCATGAGATTCTTTATATCTTTCTTTACCTCTTCAAGGCCCACCAGCGCGTTGAGCTGATCCATCAGCTCATCGAGATCAGGCTTTTCCTGCTGCTGTTCCGCTGGAGCTGTCTCTGATACAGCTGTCCCGCCCGATGACTGCGTTCCGCGTTTTGCTATGAAGCCCGGGTCGCTGCTCGTAACGTAATCCAGCGGATTGAGCGTCTCCCTGCTTTTTTTCACTCCGGTGGTATCGCATATGGCGGTCAGCTTGTCTATGCATTCGGTAATATATTCCGCTTCGGCATAGGTCACGTCATCGTCCGTTGCAGCAAGATACATGAGGATATTGGTGAGCATACGGATAAATGTACGAGATGTCTCCGAACCGCGCTTCACATCGCTTTCTGCCATATTCCAGAAAAAGGCCGGCGGCATGAAAACATCCTTTTCACAAACGGAGGAAGTGAGATTCCACAAAAGCCATTTAGGCTGCGGACGACCGCGGGAGTAGATCTGGTTTGCCATCTCCACATGTCTCTCTGTGATGCCACCTGATTTGCTCCAAAGGCCGAGGGCACAGCCTGTCATGAATTCATCAAGCTGAGCAGCCAGACTCGTGTTGCCCACTTTATAGAAGGCATCTGTATTGGCAATATATATTTTATGAAATTCTTCCGGTGAGCGGTTCCATGTGGTTGGCATTATCTATCCTCCAGTCATATCACGGGATCGATTTGTATAGTGTATTATAAATACTTTTTGAACGATAATCAAGGGCCCGTTATATTGCAAAACAGGCCTGTTTGTGCAATAATACCGACATAAAATGTTTGATTGACCGGAGGAGACCATGCCCAAGTTTTTTATAGCCGGAACCAATATCAAAGGCGGGATGGCCATCATGAAAGGAAGAGACGCGGAACACGCTCATGTGCTGAGACTGCGTCCCGGAGATGATGTGATAATCTGCGATGGCGAAGGCACAGACTATAAATGTCATATAGTACTTGCCGATAAGGAGGAGGTACAGGCCGAGGTCGTTGAGGTAAAGCCCTGCACCGCGGAACCGTCCGTTAAGGTTACGTTGCTTTGCGGTCTTCCCAAAGGCTCGGAAAGGACGGAGTATATAATTCAGAAAGGCGTTGAGGCAGGCGCATCTGAAATTCGGTTTTTCCAAAGCCGATACTGTGTGTCCAAACCGGAATCTCCGGAAAAGAAGCTGGATCGGTGGCAGCGTATAGCTGAAGAAGCCGCCAAGCAGTCCGGCAGAGGGATAATCCCTGCAGTCGGCTGGAATGCGGAGCTCGCCGATGCTTTCAATATAGCCCTAAGCAAGGATCTGGGACTGTTCATGTATGAGGCCGGAGAACGGGAAAGCCTGTCCTCCGTTCTGGACAGCAGCAGGGATATAAAGACCGCTGCAATAATAACAGGACCTGAGGGGGGCTTTGCAGAGTTCGAGGCGGATCTCGCCAGGATCGTGGGACTTCATGTCTGCTCCATGGGCGAGCGCATTCTTCGCTGTGAGACTGCTCCTATCGTTGCGCTCTCGGCATTGATGTATTCCACAGGCAATCTCGCCTGAAAAGATCAACAGACTTTTATAAAAAAGACAGATCCGGTGCAGATGCGTACCGGATCTGTCTTTTTTATATGCTTAAACTCTTTTGCCAAGTCGCAGGCTTATCGGTACAGATTGGCAGCGAACCATTCAGCTGTAGGCTCATTCAGATATACTATCACCAGATCATCTGCCGTTCTGATACTGTTTTCAGCCGGCCATGGTTCCATCCCATTGGATAGTGAAAGCCCTTTTTCTATATCCGGAACATAGGCTTCATTAAACATGCAGCCTCTCAGTTCGAAGAAAGCCCTGAGGCGGTAGTTGACACCTCCGTCCCATTCGAAAAACGAAGCTCCGAGTGTGGCATCTACCGGTTTTATATCCTCTTCTCTCTTGTGACTGCCTATAAAGATTATTTTTTTATCATCTGTTTTGTCTGTTCTGCAGCGGATATCTTCTATAATCTCATCAGCGATCTCAGCATCCGCCATGTAAGCCCTGTATGCACTGAAATAAATCAGATTCATGCAGACTGCATTTGATATGACAGCTGCAGTGAAAAGCACAGCCAGCCCTTTTCTCAAGCCATTAGAAGGAACATATGCGGATAAAAGCAATATCTCCGCCATTCCGGAAACAGAAAGCGCAAGCATCATTCGTCCGGGCGTCTTATAGGTGCCGAGTGCTATATACAGGCAGAACGGTGCCATGATCACAGCCAGACAGAGGAAAACTGTTTTTATTCTTTCTTTATGATTCTTTTCTGTTGCCGTCCTGTATACCGCCAATGCTGTAAACAGAAGCGTCAGCATGCAGATCGGCGCACCGCCGTATATCCTCACGCCTCTTACCGGTATGGCAAATGAGACACGGACCACATTGGCAAGAGCCATGAAAGCAGCCTTTATTATTCCTGCTTTCCAGCCGATGTAATTGTCAGAAAGATATGTGGTGTTCGCAATGACCTGAGATGCGAGCACACGTGTTATCGAGTGATTGATCAGAACATAGCACATTACTGCCGTTGCACAGATTATCGCAGCGGTCACCAGTTCTTTTATGAACGGCTTTTTCTCCCAGTGTCTCATTAGGCAACAACATGCCGCAGCAGTTGCGTAAACGCAAATGAATGCCTGATAGGATCCGAATGCAAGTGTCAGAAAAACCACTGCCAAAAAGTAATTCAGAATACCGTTTTTGCCGGTCTTTTTTCCTTCAGGCACAGACACGGTAAGAAGAAACGCGACCGCGGTAAATGCCATTCCACAGGACGTCTCAAGAATGACCTGCGAAAAAGCGAACATCTCACCTACGCAGAACGGAACGGATGAAAAATAGGCAAGTGCCGCAAATCTTACAAAAGGGGAATGATCTCTGCGGAAGAATACGCTTCCAAACAGGAAAGCAGAGACATTCCACATTATAAGAGCAAAAAAGTCAGTAAAAAATGGGATTATTCTTCCATTCCAGAACAGTTTTCCCAACAGATAATTAGTATATCTCGACCCGAACAGAAAGTAGACCGGATCTACTCCTGCCGCTGTCAGATGTACCTCCTCATCGATCAGCACCATATTATGCGTAAGCATAACGAAAAAGCTTAAGCATGAGAAAAGAAACGCACACAGCGCAGTAATATAATTCTCTTTTAAATACTCACGAAAACCTGTTTTCATATCATCAAAGGAATGGGACGGACTCCGAATTACACAGAGTGCGTCCCGAATATCATCTGTAAATGTTTTTTTCGGAATATACTATGTTCCCGGGTTTTCCGTCTTTTCTGCCATGGATGAAATCCATGGCATGGGCGCACAGGCTTGGTCTTCCGTCGAGGTCAGTCATGGGGATCTTCTCGTCTGTACGGGCACTGATCTCGTCACAGCACTCGATTACACTGTCGAAAAGTTCATTTGTGAACTCATGACCTCCGTGAGAAACGACTATCCTGTCATACCTTCCCTCAAGTTTCGCTTTAAGGGCCAAAAGCGCTTCCCTGTATTCTTCTATGCTCGTGCAATACATAAAAGAGAGAAGCGTCACGCCGCAGCAGGCATCTCCGGTCAGAAGTATTCTATCCTCAGGGAAAAGAACTGTCATGCTTCCGGGAGTGTGTCCCGGGAGAGCATGGAATTCTGCCGTGATATCGCCGAGGGCGAATACTGTCCCGTCCTTAAGATCTATTCCTTTCTCAGGATCTGCTTTAGGTTGAAATCCATCGATATTTATCTTTTCCAGTTCCGGGTTTCTCGCCGGTATCGCCATGAATCTCGCATATCCGACGCGAAGCGCTGAACTTGAATCTCTGCTCAGGAGAAACCGGTCTTTCTGATTCAGGTAATACTCTTCAAACTGCGAGGCCCCCTGGACGTGGTCGACATGCCCGTGTGTCATTGCAACCGTCAGTGGTTTATCTGTCAGGGTCTCAACATATGCTTTAAGATCCCCGATCCCCGTACCGGTATCCACAAGGAGCGCCCGCTCTTTACCGGTCACCAGATACATGCATTCACCGGTAGCGCCGTATATGCGGGTAAGACTGTCTGAAAGCTTTTTGCTTTTAAAATAGCTTTTCATAAGGATCTTTTTCTCCTTCTGTATATGAGCTTAGGCCTGTAAAACTCAAAAATGACCGCATCACGGCCTTTTTCATTTCTTATCTCATGGGATGTCCAGCCTACGTTCATTGCGCCGAGTGCGATGCTGAGATTGATCGAAGCGGGTCGTCTGCCTATCTTATAAGCAATGAACTGCGGTCTGCATATGAAGTTTACAAGTCCCTTGCTGAGAAGGAAAGCCGTGAACTTTGACGTTGTACCCTCATACTCACTTTCCGGGGCTGAAAGCAGGCCTCTCAGAAAACTCCCTGCATGGAATCGAAACCATGCCACTATCATCGGGTTGAAGCTCTCGATGCATACTTCACCGTTGTATTTTCTGATCATCTCATACGTTTTTTCGCAAAGTTCCCTGTTGCTTCTGCCATTTTTGAGTTCAACGATCAGGGGGCCTCTTCCCCGTACCACTGCAAGCACCTCAGAAAAAAGCGGTATCTTTTCTTCAGTATCAAGCAGTCTCAGCTCCTGCAGTTCGGCATAGGTCAGCTCGTCTACTCTTGCATCCACGCCGCATACTCTGTTGAGGGTATCGTCATGGAACACCACCACCTGTCCGTCTCTGGAAAGCTGTACATCAAGCTCTATTCCGTATCCCGCTTCAGCTGCGAGTTCAAACGCCTTCAGTGAGTTTTCCGGCACGGAGCGATCTCTGGAATGCAGTCCGCGGTGGGCAAAGTTCCTGTTTCTGAACGGTTCTTTCTGCCTTCTGTCCGCTCTGCCCGGAGCTGTCAAAAATATCGGCAGAGCAGCAGCACATGCAACAGTGCAACCAAGCTTAACCAGATCTCTGCTGTCCATCTGCCCCAGTTTATCGATACCTTTCAAAGCTCCTTTATAAGCCACTTTTCCGGCAGTAGCTGCAGTTTTCAGTGCAGCCTTTCCGGCAAATCCCGCAACTTTTATAAGCTCATTGCCGACTTCTTCCGCAATATCTCTTGCTTTCCCGTATATCTCTTTTTCCATCATCATACCCTCCGGAAATTCCGATTAATTTCGCCGATATTTTATCACCACAGACGATCAGCGTCAATTTAACTGTTGCCCGCCGGGATCAAATATTGTAAAATCGATTCATGAAATAAAACAGCACAGAAAGGAACCGTCTTATGGAACTGAAGCTGAATTATAAACGCACAGCCCTTATCGGGTTCGCCTTTTTCGGCATTCTGCTTCTATGGCAGGTGTATGACTCTTGGTGTCCTACTTTTCTCACGGACATCTTCGCAAAATCGTATTACGGTATGACCTCTGCCGAACTCAAGGCGAGCGATCCGGATAAGATCCTTAACGTACAGTGGATCGTCGGTATAATAATGGCATGCGATAATTTGGCAGCCCTTATCCTGCTCCCGATCTTCGGCAACCTATCTGACAGGACGAAAACCCCCATCGGGAAGCGCATGCCGTATATACTTATCGGCACATTCGTTTCTGCAGTTGCCTTCCCGTTCATCCCGCTGTTCTTCCACTACAACAACATCGGCGGCATGGTCAGCATGATGGCGGTCGTTCTTATATTCATGATGATGTACCGCAACCCCGCAGTTGCGCTTATGCCCGATATAACTCCCAAGCCGCTCCGTGCCAAAGCAAACGGTATAATCAATATCATGGGATACTTCGGCGGTGCGTTTGCAACTGTAGTCGGCCTCATTTTCGTGCTGAGTTCCTATATCAATGCTCCTTCAGCCGAACGCAACATCTGGACCATAGAGCTTCCTTTCATAATCGCCTCCGTACTTATGGTCATATCTGCACTGGTGCTGTTCCGTACCATCCGTGAAAATGAGCTTGCCGAGCAGCTCAGGGATGAAATGGAAGAAGGCGAACGGCTGGCAACTGTGGCAACTCCGATAGACGATGACAAACCCATGAGCAAAGAAAACCGCAACATGCTTCTGGCGATCCTGGGTGCCGAATTTCTCTGGTTCATGAGCGACAACGCTCTCGGAACTTACATCGGCAACTATGTTATCTACTATCTCAAATCCGCTTCCAGCGCGACCATGATCCTGACGATACTCGGCGGTCTCGCTTCTGTGCTGGGTTTCGCGATCGCCGGTGCGATAGCAGAGAAGATAGGCCGTAAGTGGACCATATCCTCCGGACTTATGATCACGTTTATCGGCCTTATAATGATGTGTTTCGTCCGGCCGACTGAGATCGTGCAGGCTTCAGCCGCGCACGGTGAATTCACTTTCCCGACGCTGCTGTATGTCGTATGGGCTCTCAAAGGCTTCGGCATGGCGCTTGTCCACAACTGCTCCTTCCCGATGGTCGTCGAGTTGTGTTCTTCAAAGAAGATAGGAAAATTCACCGGCTTCTATTATGCCGCCAGCATGTCTGCCCAGACAGTCACTCCCGTTCTGCTCGGCCTTGTTCTGAAAGCGGCAAGTGCATGGCGCGCTCTGCCTGTATACGCCTGCATCCTTACTCTTCTCAGCTGCACCGTGTTCTCATCGCTGGTAAAGAACATCAAAGCAAACAAAGTCGCAAACACCACGGGTCTCGAAGCGCTCGGAGAAGACGACTGATCACTCAGACCGATAAAGACCAACGGAGAAGGGAACATTCCCTTCTCCGTTTTCTGTCTATATGTTTGCTTATTCCTGTTTTGCAACTATCTCATCATATTCAGGCATCATCTTTGTGCTGATAGTCTCAAGAAAACCGTTGAACTGCTTCAGTTCCTGTTCGGAAAAGCCTTCGCCGATCCTTCCGATCATTTTATCTATGTAGGCTCCCATGAGAGCTCTGTAGTTATAGTATTTCTGCGAGAGTATAAGGTGATACTCACGTCTGTCCACCGTGGAATTCTGTTTTTCTATATATCCTTTTTTTATCAGGCTGTTCACTTTATAAGTGGCATTGGACTGGGAAATGTTGAGAAAATCCGCAAACTGGCCTATCGTGGGTTCGCCGAGTATATCTATTACCTCTACTGAAAAGGCCTCCATCGCTGAAAGGGAGCCTTCCCTTTCCCGGATGACCCCGAAAATATCATGGAAAAACAAAAGCCGCATCTTGTTATATATATCAAGAAAGTTTTTCTCGACTTCTTCGACGTTTTTCATTTTCACACACTCCTTTTGATGATCCAGAATATGTTCAAATCCTTTAAGTAAATTTTATACCTTTTATTCTGATTTGTAAATCGAAAAAACAAAAAATCCCATTGAAAATACTAAGGTCCGCGTCTTTCGACGCGGACCCTGCATTATTGTTCACAAAATTACTTGAGACCGTATTTCTTGTTGAATTTATCAACACGGCCGCTGGTATCGACCAGCTTCTGCTTTCCGGTATAGAACGGGTGGCATTTTGAGCAGATCTCAACGGTGATGTTCTGCTTTGTTGAACCCGTCTCGATAACGGCGCCGCAAGCACATTTTATCGTTGTCGGCTTGTAGTTTGGATGTATTCCGTCTTTCATTCGAATTTCTCCTGTATCATCAAAGGCTGTCTTGATTGTGCCTGCGAAGGCATAGTTACAAGACGCAAAAGAGAATATATCACAGGGGTCGCCATTATGCAAGCTTTTTTTATTCTTCTATCGCCAGTTTTACTTCTTTTCCGGGTGCGAGGAAAAACAGCACGCACTCTCTGACTTTTTTCCCGCAGATCCTCGACAGTGCATGTGCATATGCCGCGACCTGACCGCGGTAGTATTTCGCACGTTCAAATATCTCATTTTCCTCAAATACTCTGTCGGTCTTGTAGTCCACAATGACAAGCCCGTCTTCCTCTTCAAAAAAGCAGTCTATAACTCCCTGCAGCAATACCTGCTCTCTGGAATCGGTATCGATAAATCTTGCAGCATCAGCAAGGATAGAAAACCTGAACTCTCTTCTGAGTCTGCCGTCTTTTTCAGCTTTGAGCATTCGCTTCCCGATATCCGATCCGAACAGATCGATAACAGGTTCCGGCTTTATCGCTTTTGCCTGTTTATCCGTTATAAATCCTTCGTTCTTAAGTCTTTCAATTTCCCCAAGGATGGCTCCCATGTCTGCAGTATTGCTGAGATCTATATGCTGCAGCAGCAGATGGGTGGCGGTTCCTTTCTCTGCTGCGCTCAGCGGGGCGTCCGCTCTGCCGAGATCCGGGAGCGGGAAATCAGCTGCCATATCCTCATACTGTTGAATGAGCTGTTTCGACTCGTCATCGGAATCTTCTGCGCCTTTGAGTTCAGTAGCTGTGATCTTAGTGGGCAGTTCTGTATCATTCTTATAGGGATAATCCATACTCAGATTATCTCTGAGGACTTTTTCCAATCTGCTGACTTCTGCCGTATCCGGCTCGGAAACGGCAGATGCTGCGATATCAGCAGCATCTGCGGTATGTTCTTCGAGACGGATCACTTTCCTGTCAAAGGTGGATCCGCCGTCAACTATCGAAGCCGCGGTCATCCATTCGAGATGCGAGTCATAAGAAGCAAGCAGCTCAGGATCCGGGAACTTACCGGAAACGCCCTCTCTGATATCATTTATAAACTCTTCTGCATCTTTTACTGCCCCTGTTATTATCAGGTGCTCCTTGGCCCTTGTAAGCGCAACATATAGGAGCCTCATTTCCTCGGAGAGGTTTTCACGGCTTATCTTTCCTGCAACGGCAGATTTGGCGGCAGTCCTGCAGCGCAGCTTCCTTTCGGGATCCACCAGCTCTGAGCCAAGGCCGAGATCGGGATCAAAAAGGACCCTGCCTCTGGTGTCTTCTGTATTGAAACGTTTTCCCGTACCGCACAGAAACACCACCGGAAACTCAAGTCCTTTCGATTTATGGACCGTCATTATCGTAACACCGCTGCCCGTCCCTGAGGACGTATTTTTTTTATTCCGGCGTTCAAGCCATCCGATGAACGCATGCAGCCCTATGTAGTCGCTCTCTTCAAAAGCTGCCGCACTCTCGATAAAGCTCAGCAGCCTGTCCCTGCGGCGCATCCCGTCTTTCATTGCGGATGCAACAGCGATCAGATCATTATCACATATTATTTTCCAGACCAGCTCCGTGACGGGCATACCCGGCGCAAGATCTCTCAGTTCTTTCAGGACCTCAAGAAAGCTTCTGCATTTATCATCCGTAAGAGCCGCTTCTGTCAGTGCCCCGAAGAGATCCGCATCCTTATCTGCAGCTCTTATTGCGGCAAGCTCATCTGCCGAAAAGGAGAACGCCGGTGACCGGAGCACCGCCAACAGCGGCACGTCCTTATGCGGATTATCCGTTACGGACAGCATGTTCATTATGAAAGCGGTCTCCGCTTCGCTCATATAATCCGCTGAGGAGTCGGAGCGGACAGATATGCCGCAGCGCTCCAGTTCTCTGCGGAACACCGGTTCGGATGTTTTGTATGAACGCAGCAGGATCGCTATGTCCGACTGCTCTATCCTGCGCGGCGCCTCTTCACCGCCGCCGCGTATGGTCCCCTCATCCAGCAATCTCCGGATCTCTCCTGCGACCCATTCCGCCTCATAGTCGATCGCTTTGCTCAGTTCCTCCGGGGTCTCTTTCTCCGAGGGTGGCTGGATAATGACAAGTTCAGGCCTCTCTCCGTCAAAAGCCTTATCGTCCGGTGCTTTAAGCTGCTGGTCAGGCGAGGAATAATCAATATCCCCGAGAGGTACCGACATGCAGCTGCGGAAAATGCTGTTGACCGCATCGATTATCCTTCTGCCCGATCTGAAGTTTTCCCTTAGCGCTATGCGTTTCGGTCCGTTCTTTACGGCGTCATGCCAGTCCGAAGAAGTCTCATATCTCTTTTTGAATATTTCCGGATCGGCAAGCCTGAATCTGTAGATCGACTGCTTGATATCCCCTACGAGGAAGAGATTGCTCCCGTTTTTTGAGACTGCGCTGAATATTGCATTCTGAACGCGGCTCACATCCTGATACTCATCCACCATTATTTCGGTGAATCGCTCTGCCACGGTATGCGCGATCCCGGTCGCTTCTCCGTTTTCATATGTCAGAAGCTGCGCCGCCACATGCTCGAGGTCCGAATAATCCATGAGGGCATTTCTTTGTTTTTCCCTTTTATACTCTCTCCCGAAGTCAATTGCGGCATCCATGAGCGCCTCCAGTGCGGGAACAGTCGCCCGGATATCAGCAAGCGCTTTTCCCTGTTCGACCGATAAACGTTCACTTATTCTGCCGCACTCCTTTTTGCAAAAATCCCAGACCCTTTTCATTTTGTCCTTGAAATCCTTATCATAAGGATTTCTCGGGGGATTCAGTCTCGGGAACTCAATAATCGATGCGGCGCGGCTTTTTTCCCAGCTCCCGCCGTTTTCGGGATCCATTGCCGAGCAGAGCCTGCCGAGGCTTATGGAAACGGAGGAGAAGGTATCCAGATACTTCTCCATAGTTCTTCCGTTTTCCTCCCTGAGCTCCTGTACGGCCAGATCCATCTTTCTTTTCAAATAAGATACCTTAGCCCTGGTCTGCAGCAGTAATTCTCTGCCCCAGGGCGATTCCGCAAGATCTGTATACTCCTCTTCAAGTATCTTTTTCTGAGCATCCACCCACACCTCGGGATAGGCCTGGCTCTGGAGCTTTTCATAAACGTTCCTCACAAGCTCTGAAAGCAGTCTGTCATCCTTGCCGCGGCAGAGTTTATCGGAAAGATCTGTGAAACCCGGCCAGTTTCCGGGAGATGCATAGCGCTGCTCAAGTATTCTGTTCAGAGCGTTCGTCTTTATGTATTCCGCCCGCTCATCCTCTATAACTTTAAAGTCCGCTCTGATCCCGGCTTCCGTGCCAAATTCGCGGATCATATCCGAGCAGAACGAATGGATGGTGCTTATGTGGGCTTTGCCGGCAAGTGCCGTCTGCATACGGAGATGGGCAAGTCTTTTCATATCCGGATCCGGTCTTGCGCTTTCTTCGGCAACCGCTTTCGAGATCTCTTCCGCTATTCTCGTTTTAAGCTCGCCTGCTGCGGCTCTCGTAAATGTAATAACGAGAAAATCCGTGATATCAGCTGCAGTGCCGCCTTTATGATCCGGATCGATAAAGCCCATGAGTCTCTTCGTGAGTACCCAAGTCTTTCCGCTGCCCGCGCCGGCGGAAACCAGCAGTGATCCTCCACGGAGGTCCATCGCCGCCAGCTGTTCATTTGTAGCTCTGACTTCAGGCATCGGCTTCTCCTCCGTTTTCCGAATCCGGACGCTGTTCTTCGCCGACTTCCTTTTTCAGGGATTCCCAGATATCCTCATCCTTCATTTTCTTCCTGATCCTTATCCGCTCTCCGTTTTCTCCGTCAATGAATCCGCACTGACCCTTATATTCACAGGTCATGCAGGCGTTGCTCCCCTCTCCTGCAAACAGAGGATCCGCCGTGATATCCCCTCTGCCGATATCATCCGTCATTCTTGCAAGCGACTTGTCCACCCAGCGGCTCAGAACATCTATTGCACTTCTCGATACAGGCGCACCGCCTTTCGACTTTTTCAGCGGGATGAAAAGCTGTTCATCATCCCTTTCCCACGCTTTGATCACATCCGTGTCATCAAGGACAAATCCGCTCCTTCTCAGAGGTTTTTTCGCGCTTTCTCCGGCATCTGCATCAATGCTGTTTACAGTCTCATACTCGGTCCTTGCAGGCAGATACATGATGCCTGCGGGCTCGATGTCTTTTCCGTATCTCCCGGAGCCGAATTTTTTCAGCACATTGAGATAGATGAGCATCTGAAGATCGAGGCCGTAATAGACATCGTCAAGTTTGAAGCTCTTTTTTCCTGTCTTATAGTCCACGACTCTGACATAAAGCTTCCCGTCGTGTTCCCATCCGTCCACTCTGTCAATTATCCCGGAGAGTCTGATCCCGCGGGAGACCTCCGGGAGTTCATATGCTCCGATGTCCTCTGATCTGTTTATGTCCAGCTCGAAATCCAAAGGAACGAAATCAGATCTTCGAAGCTCTTCTGAAATATCTCTGAGAATATCATGTACATCTGATCTGAGCCGCCTGAACAGATAAGTGAATCTTGCGCTTTTCTCTTCAAAATCCTGAAACTCCGTATGGAAGAAAGCATCTATATACTTATCTGCGATCATCAGTATCCGGTCATCATCAAGACTCCTGAAGCCTCCGAGAGACATGACTTCCGCTGCGGTCTTTTCCAGCACTTCATGTATGAAACTCCCGATCTCGTTTGCTTTCAGCTCAGCAGCCTCATACGGTTTCGCATTCAGCCCGAATCTGCAGAAATAGGCGAACCTACATTTGGCAAAGGTGTCCGCCCTCGAGGCTGAAAGGCGGGTCTCGCCGCCGTAGAGCCGCTGTACAGACAATGGTGAAAGACTGCCCCGTGATGCGAGCGCTCTTGATCTAACTCTCTCGAGCCTTTCAGGCTCGATCTCTTCGAACACTCTTGCTGCTGCCTCCGATGCCGCCGTCTTCATAAAGACGGCGTTGGCCGCAAGGCTGAATGCAGGCTCGACAGCTGAAAGTCTGAGCATTTCAGGTTCCGCCTTTGTTATTCCAGTACCGAACATCCTTTTTGCCTGCATCATCACGAACGCGGGTTTAGCCGGATTGCCCTCACTGTCCTCCTCGGAAAAACTCATGGTAAGAGTTTCCGAAGGAAGCGACAGGCAGTTGTACATCAGAGTGTATTCTCTCCAGATCTCATCTTCACCCGCTCCGAGCTCTATTCCGACAGACCTTATTCTTTCCTTTTCGCTATCGGAAAAGACGCCTGCCGCTTCCGCTCCCCCGGGAAGCCGGTCATCTCCGGCGCCGAGCACAATGAGATGCCTGATGTTACGATGCCTCATCCGGTCGAAATCGCCCGCGCAGACCCTGTCAAGAGATGTGGGTATGCGCGACAGCGTGTATTTCGAAAGCATCCGTGTGAACAGTTTCCCGAATTCCTCCATATCCATACCGGTGCTGCCGAGCACAGCGGCACATTGCTCGAGTGCTCTGACGGTTATTTCCCACAGTTTTCTGTATTCTGCGGCTTCAGTGCGCTTATCTGCGCTCATCAGTGATGTTCTGAGCTTTCCGAGTTGTCTCGGAAGTCCAAGATCGTTCAGAAGATCCGCAAGAACTCCTGCATGTCCGGACGCATCGCCGCATTTTGACGATTCGGCAATGAACCTTTTCAGCGGAGCAGCAAGCCTAACAGCCGCTGAATTGATCCTTTCAAGTTTTTTAAGATCTTCAGGAGTGAATGTGCTGACAAAGCCATCCGGATGCTGACGCCACTTACCTGCATTTCTCCATGCCTTCTCATCTATCTGCCATTTGAAGATATAGTTTTCCAGCTCATCGCATTCACTGCGGTCCAGCCCCGTGAGTCCGGTGCGCATGTATCCGATGACGCTTTCCATCGACCAGTGCGAGGCGGGTATCTCATACGCAAACGATATGAGAGCAGGAAGCGGCCTGGTGAAAATATCTGTTTTTTCCGAAACGAAGAGGGGAACATCATAGTGCTCGAACACCCTCTTCATTACTGCTTCGTAATCGGAAAAGCCCCTGACCGCTATTGCGATATCTCTCCACCTGCATCCGGTCTTCCTCACAAGTTCTCTCGCTGTGGCGGCGGCAAGTTCGCATTCCTCCAGCACTGAACTGCAGCTGAAGAGCCTGACCGCGCTGCTCTCGGAAAATAGTGCTTGTTCGGAATACATGAACATTCTTCCCGCAAATTCAAGTATGGCGGGTTCCTTTCGGCGGTCCGGCTGATAAGATCCGGAGTTTATTTGTGTTTCCCTGATCTCTATTCTGTTATCCGAAGCAAAGGCTCTCAGTTTCCCCGCTGTTTTCGCAGGCAGTCTGAACACCTCGTTCCCGGTGTCTTCGGGGTCTATTGTCAGGCAGACTGTGATATCTGCTCCCTGGAGCATCATCGCTTCAATTACGGCCTTCTCTCCTGCGGTAAAATCCGTAAAACCGTCGATATAGACTCTCCAGCCGTTTACGTCGGCCCTTTTCCTTATAAGTTCCGCGGCGTCGGACAGTGCGTCTGAACTGTCCGCTCCACTCATGGATACAGTATTGATGTAGTTTTCATATATATCCGCAAGATCCAGCAGCTTCTCTGAAAGGATGCCGTCAAGCTTTGCTGCTGCTTCTCTCAATGTTTCCGGGCTTATGCCGGAAGCTTTGAACTCGTCTGCGGCCGACACCAGCATGTCCTGCGTCTCGGTTTTCTTCACACTGTTTGCAAATATCCTGAGTCCCGGCAGCTCTCTGCCGAAGCTTTCAACGCTGAGCGCCATGCTTAGCAGCTTTCCTCCATCATCAAGATATTTCGCTGTATTGCCGCCATACATGGCAAACAGGTTTCTTGCCAGCCCCGTAAAGCTCATGACCTCAGCATACAGGCTGGCAGAGTCCGGACATCTGAGCGCAAGCTCACGTTCAGCCTCATGGCTGTACTGCTCGGGTACTATAAGGATGCTTTCCGGTCTTCCGGCCTCAACATCACTTTTTATCCGTTCGATCACAGCGGCGGTTTTTCCCGTACCTGCCCGGCCTGTCAGCAGAGTCAGCATAGCTTTCTCCTTTTATTACAAAAATTATATAAAGTATATCAAACATGGAGCAAAACAGCAACAATCAGAGCATCATGCCGGCACTGCGCCGTCATGCAACATGTAAAACCGTTCGCAGTGCTCATATTGACCGTGGCAATTATCAGATTATGATGTATAATTATAATGTTATGAAACCACAAGATATATGATGATAATCATTATTGCTTCTACATATAGTTAAGGGAGAACGATTATGGACGAGAACAAAAACAGAGACGAGGCTCTGTTTACAGCACTCGACAAGGAGAAGAGGAAAAAAAGACGCAAACGCATCATAACCGTGCTGATCATCGTTGCATTGGTCGCAGCCGGTCTTGTTATCGGTGTGACCCGCCTGCAGGCTACGGTCAGGGATGCGGTCTCCACTCAGACTGATCAAATCCTCACCTGGGCGGTCACGACCGGCTCTGTAAGTACCACTGTATCCGGTGAAGGTGCTATAAGCGATGTGGACACGGAAGACATAACCATTCCTGACGGTGTCGACATAGATGAGATCCTCGTGGAGGCTAATACTCCTGTAAGCAAAGGTGACGTTCTCGCCACTGTCGACATGAATACCGTTACTGCCGCTCTTGCCGATGTCCAGGAGAAGATATCAGAGAAGGACAAGGATCTCGCCAAGGCAAGTTCGGAAACTGCCGCCACCATTATAAAAGCGGGAGTATCCGGCAGGGTGAAGATCATTTATGCCCAGCCCGGTGATGATATAGCTGCGTGCATGGTAGAACACGGTGCACTTGCCGTCATCTCTCAGGACAAGTATATGTGTGTCACCATACCGGCCGGTGAGCTCTCCGTGGGGGACAAGGTCAAGGTGCTCCGCGAAAACGGCTCCGAACTGAGCGGCAAAGTGGAAAGCACTGCCCGCGGAAACGCCGTCATAATCGTGCCTGATAAAGACGCCATGCCCGGAGAGCATGCAACAGTTCTTGGCAAGGGCGGCAAAGAACTCGGTAAAGCCGATCTGGAGATACACAACCCCATAAAGGTGACCGGTCACACAGGTGTGATCTCTGCAGTAAAGGCGAAGATAAACCAGCAGGCGGGCACAAACACCATACTTTTCAGCATCAAGGATGCCTCAACCGCCTCCAAGTACAGCGGCATTCTGAGAGAACGCAGAGACCTTGAAGAAACTCTTTCCGCTCTTCTTACCATATACAGAGACGGTGCGATCCGCGCTCCTTTCGACGGGACTGTTCTGACCATCGAAGACGAAAAGGACAGCAGTACCTCTTCACAGGACGCCACGCAGGATGCCTCTCAGGGACTGAGCATGTCCGCAATGGGCATCAGCGATTATTCGTTGACGGGGCAGACAGCATCCACCTCTTCCTCAACTGCCGCATCTGACACCTCTTCTTCCGACAGCAGCGAAAAAAAGATAATGACGCTGTCACGTGACAAGGAAATGTCCGTGAAGTTTTCCGTGGATGAGTCAGACATACTGGCCCTTGAAGTAGGTCAGGAAGCCACGGTGACCATAGATTCGATAGGAGTTGAAAAATATAAAGGTGTCCTGACCGGGATCGACCGCACTGCCAACAGCAAATCCGGCGTCACCACTTATTCCGCCACCGTCACCTTCGAAAAGGCCGAGTTCATGCTTAGCGGCATGACTGCGGATGTAGTTATTACTATCTCCGATACCGGCGATGTTCTGATAGTTCCTACGGATGCGGTTAATAAGACCAGCGCAAGCGCTTACGTCTATACTGCCTCCGATCCCGTTACCGGCCAGCTGCTCAATCCGGTGACGGTAAGCTGCGGAGTTTCCAATGACGACTATACTGAGATACGCAGCGGTCTTTCAGAAGGCGACATCGTGTATTACTCCAAGTCGGAAAACAATTTCTGGGATATGTACGGCTTCGGCGGTACCAGCTCGGGCTTTGGGTTTTGATTATGATAGAACTTCGTGACGTTTCAAAAGTATATAAGATAGGTGAGGAGCGTGTCCGGGCGCTTGATCATGCCAGCCTTCACGTGTATCCCCATGAGTTCGTCAGCGTTATAGGTCCTTCCGGAAGCGGCAAGAGCACTCTGATGAACATCATCGGCTGTCTCGACACCGCCGATGACGGTCAGTATCTGCTGGACGGAACTCCGATAGACGATTACAGCGAAAACGAGCTTGCACAGATCAGGAGCCGCAAGATCGGCTTCGTGTTCCAGAGTTTCAATCTTATCGCCAAGCTTTCAGCAGAGGAGAATGTGGAACTGCCTCTGATATACCAGAAGGTCAGAAAGGGCGAGCGCAACAGGCGCGTAAAGGAAGCTCTCGAGCGGGTCGGTCTTGAAAACCGTGCCAAGCACCTCCCTACGGAACTTTCCGGCGGTCAGCAGCAGCGCGTAGCCATCGCCCGCGCGCTTGTCACAAGACCTTCCCTCATTCTCGCTGACGAGCCTACCGGCAACCTCGATTCACATACCAGCAGCGAGATACTCGGCATATTCAGGGAGCTGCATGAACAGGGAAATACCATAGTGCTCATCACCCATGACAATGACATTGCCCATCAGGCAAAACGCATAGTGCATATTCTGGACGGAAGACTTACGGAGGTGACAGGCTGATGTTATCTTTGAAAATGGCTCTTCGTTCAATTGGCGCCAACAAGCTG